>JAOQAA010000317.1 GCA_025963815.1 Capsulimonas sp. | reverse complement strand
GATGAAGGATGCTGACGGGAATATTACCGGCGAAATTCCAGGGAGGCATCGAATGGCGCCGGGAGGCGCGTATGGCGTGAAGGGTGGCGCCCTGGATAAACTTGGGAGTGAGGTGACCGGCTATCTCGTCGCCACCAAATATCTGGCGATTACGAAGCCTGGTAAGTATTCGCTGACAATGCACGTGAAAATGCCTTGCGGTTTGGCTCGTACAGAGGGCCTCTTGACAGCAGCGATGGCGGGGGACGATAATTTTTCGTTTCCCACAGTTGTTGAAGAAAAAGATTTCACGTTCCCAATTGTGATTACGCCGTTGGATGAGCAGCGTCTGAGCAAAGTCGCGGAAACAATGCGGATAGCAACGATCAGGGAGAAAGACAAAGATCTCGCTCAGGCAGAACTCGAAGGTCTTTTTTCTATGCCGGAAGAACAAGCTGCGTTAAGCTGGCGCGCCCTCGCTTTCCAGCCTGGGATCAATACAGGGACGCTTGAGGAAGAGTTAGTAAGTCTTCGATCCGCAGCCGGCATTGACATCCTATTTCAGATGCTGGATGTTCCAGGAACGAAGTGGAGCCACGATAAGACGCAGTTTCATCAGTTGTATTACTCCCTCACACCTGCACTTCAAGACCATATGAAGACAATTGCGGGAATACATCATGTCGATGTCACATATTTGATTGGCGGCCCAATCGTTGTTGATTGATGTCAACTGAAGTACACACAGAGTGTTCGGTGGCGATGTTGTTCTAAATAAAGCGGACGGAGGGCGTCGGCGTTTTTGACCGCCGACGCCTTTGCTTTTCGTTCTTGAAACGGTATTGCGGCTTAACCGACGATACCGTTCAGTTCTTCAATCGCGTCCTCCGGCAATTGCAGGCCGGCGCCGGCGACGTTTTCTCGGAGGTGCTCTACGGAGGATGTTCCGGGGATGAGCAGGATGTTCGGGGATCGCTGCAGCAGCCACGCCAGGGCGACGGCCATCGGGGTGGCGTTTAGGCGGGCGGCCACGCCGGACAGGGCGTCGGATTGCAGCGGGGAGAAGCCGCCCAGCGGGAAGAACGGCGCGTAGGCGATTCCTTGTTTCGCCAAGGAATCGATGAGCGCGTCATCCTGACGATTTGCGATATTGTAGAAATTCTGCACGCAGACAACTGGCGCGATGGATTGCGCCTCGGCGATCTGCTCGGCGAGGACGTTACTGACCCCCAAATGCTTGATCAGGCCTTCCTTCTGAAGCTCAGCGAGCACGCCGAACGGCTCCGCGAGCGAACCGGGCGTCGGTTCGCTCACGGAGCCGACCCGCAGATTGACGACATCGAGCGCGTCAATGCCGAGGTTCGTGAGGTTGTTTTGAACGGCCTGGCGGATCTCGTGGGGCGCAAGCGCTTTCGGCCAATTTCCCTTCTCGTCTCGCGTCGCGCCGACCTTGGTGACAATCCGTAACTGTTCCGGATAAGGATGGAGCGCTTCCTTGATGAGCTGATTGGTGATATGCGGGCCATAGAAGTCGCTGGTGTCGATGTGAGTGATGCCGAGTTCAACAACTTTGCGCAACACTGCGAGCGCGCCGTCATGGTCTTTCGGCGGCCCGAAGACATGCGGGCCGGCCAGCTGCATGGCGCCATACCCCATGCGAGTGACAGTAAGATCTTCGGCGAGCTTGTATTCGCCTCCTGGAAGTGTGGTGGACATAATATTTTTTCTCCTGGCGTCTGTGTGAGTTTATGATACCAGTGACGCTCAGAAGAGACCGTGCCGAAACTTTTCGATTTCTTGCCTATTCCTGCTAAACTAGAAATAGTGATGCCGCTAAGTAGCGGAAAGGGAGACGCATTATGCTGGAGCGTTTAGTGGATGCGGTGATGCGCCATACGGAAGGCCATTCTGGGCAAATCGTATTTCAAACGGCCGTTGAGGGGGTATCTTTCCTGCGATCGCCCCAGCAGGATCGGCTCAGCCATTCAATCCTCAAGCCCACGCTATGCTTCTTTGTCCAAGTGTCGTAGCAGACGATCATTGGAGACAAATGGATCTACTACTGCGCGGGGCAGGCGCTGGTGGTCAGCATCGAAATGCCGGCGTTCGGCCGGATCGTGGAAGCCAGCCCAAACAAACCTTATCTCAGCATCGGCGTCGAACTCGAAATCGGCGCCTTGCAACACGTCATGGAATCGCTCAGTCCGCCGCCGCAAACAAGCGGCAAGATCAACCGGGGCGTGTTCGTGACCGACTTTCACGCACCCTTGGCGGATTGCCTGCTGCGGCTGACGCGTCTGCTCGACGCCCCCAGCGCTATCCCCGCGCTTTATCCGCTGATCATGAGGGAAATCTGTTACTGGCTCCTGACCAGTCCGTATGGGGGCGAAGTTGCGAACGTCGTCCTGGGCGGCAGCCACACACAGGGCGTCATTCAAGCCATCCATTCCCTCCGCGAGAATTTCGACCGGCCGATACGCATTGAGGAGTTAGCCGACGGGGCGCGGATGAGCGCGTCGGCGTTCCATCGGCAGTTCAAACTGACCACGTTGATGACGCCTCTCCAGTTCCAGAAGCAGCTTCGGCTGCTGGAGGCGCGAAGGCTGATGCTGACGGATTCCGTGAGCGCGGAGGCCGCCGCCTATCAGGTCGGATATGAAAGCGCCTCGCAGTTCAGCCGGGAGTACGCCCGCACGTTTGGCGCTCCCCCACGACGCGACATCGTGCGAATAAAAACGCCTGAGACATTGCTGATGGAAAGCCCTATGCTTCACGTGCCTGTGCGGCTTGAGCCGCAGACATCGGCAGTTTAAGGCAAAGCATGACGCCTTTTTATGCCGGCGCGGTCTTCGCTTGCCGTCGCAGCGCGCGGCGGGCGAGCAGGCCGGAGGCGATGATCAGGGCGGCGCCGAGCAGGAATGGGGAGCCGGGGAGGTTGATCGGGGCGGTGGGGGCGGTGAAGTAGCCGAAGATCCAGGTGGCGAGGATCGGGCCGATGACGCCCATCAGGCTTTGCAGGCTGGCGAGCGCGCCCTGGACGGCGCCTTGTTCGTTGGCTTCGTATTGTTTGGAGAGCAGACTTTGGATGGTGGGGCCGGCGATGCCGCTCAGGCACCAAACGATCAGCACCGGGTAAAGCATCCAGCCGTGAGAGGCGAAAGCAAACCCGAGGAAGCCGATCATGTTGAAGAGAAAGCCTACCAGAACGGCGCGGCGCTCGCCGAGTTTGGGCACAAGCACACGGATCAGGCCGACCTGAACGATGGCGGTCATCAGGCCAATGAGGGCGAGTGAGAGGCCATTGTCGAGCGGCGTCCAGTGGTAACGATATTCTGTATACAGAACCCAGGTGCTTTGCAGGCATTGCTGCGCGAGGTTCAGCAGGCCGATGGACGCGGCCATCGCGAGCACCCAGGGGAAGCGGGCGAGAATGCCAAATCCGCGCAGTGGATTGAGAGTGCTGATGGACAGCGGTCGGCGATGTTCCTGGTCCAGGGACTCGGGCAGCACGAATGCGCCATAGATGCAGTTCAAAAGGCTGAGGCCGGCGGCGGCCCAGAATGGGGCGCGGGCCGAGACGGCGCCAAGCAGGCCGCCCAGGGCGGGACCGAGGATAAAGCCGATGCCGAACGCCGCGCCGATCATCCCAAAACTCTGCGCGCGTTTCTCTGGCGCCGTGATATCGGCGATGTAGGCGTTGGCGACGGTGAAGCTTGCTCCGGTAATGCCCGCCAAAATGCGTCCGACGAACAGCCACTCGATATTCGGAGCGAGCGCCTGGATCACATAGTCCACGACTGTGAAGAGCAGAGACAGCAAAAGGACCGGACGGCGGCCAAATTGATCGCTGAGACTGCCGAGCAGCGGCGAGAACAGAAACTGCATCAGGCCGAACGACGCCATTAGCAGCCCAAAGACGTGCGCGCCCGCGCTGGGGCCGCCGCCCGCCAGGGAAGATACCAGGCGGGGCAGCACGGGGATGATCACGCCAAAGCCGAGCACGTCGATCAGCAGTGTGATGAAGATGAAGATCAGGCCGGCAGGGCGTTTTTGCACGCGGAAGCTCTCCTTGGAGCGAAGGCGACGGACGGTGTCGCGGATGAGGATGGCCCCTCGGCCCAATTCTGGGGGACTAAGAGTTCGCCCCTCCGCCCCAATTCTGGGGGACCAGATTTCGGACTATGGCATTTTCCGGTCCCCCAGAATTGGGGCGGAGGGGCCATCCTAAGAAGGGGCCGAAGCCGATACTTAGGACGCGATGGCGAAGCGGGCGCCGGTTTGCAGGCGCCACATGTCGGCGAACGTGCCGTTCCGATCAAGCAGGTCTGGGAGAGAACCCGACTCGGTGATCTGGCCGTTTTCCAGCACGACGATCGTGTCGGCGTTGCGGATCGTCGAAAGGCGATGCGCGACGATCAGTGTAGTGCGCCCTTTCATCAAACGGTCCAGCGCTTCCTGCACGACCCGCTCGCTCTCGCCGTCCAGCGCCGAAGTTGCTTCGTCCAGGATTAAGACACGCGGTTCGCGGATAATGGCTCGCGCGATGGCGATTCTTTGTTTCTGACCGCCCGAAAGACGCGCGCCCTTTTCGCCGATCACCGTATCCAGGCCGTCGGGGAGACGCGAAACGAATTCGTGGGCGTTGGCGTCACAGATCGCCTGCCACAAGCGCTCGTCGCTGACATCGAGAGTGCCGTAGAGGATGTTCTCGCGCAGCGTGCCCTGGAACAGCAAGGTCTCCTGGGAGACGACGGCGACATATTCGCGGAAGTCGCGCAGATCCAGCGCTTCGATATCGCTGCCGTCTAAAAGAATCCGGCCGCCGGTCGGGCGCTGGAAACCGAGGACCAGACCCATCATCGTGGACTTGCCAGAGCCCGAGGGGCCGACAAGCGCGACGGTCTTGCCTGCGGGAACATCCAGGCTGAAGTGTGAGATCGCGTCGGTTTCGACGCCGGGATACCGGTACGCCACCTCGTCGAAGCGAAGGCCGCCGCGGACATTGGCGATGGACTGCTTGCCGCGGTTACGCTCGATATCCGGCGACTCCAGAACGTCGCCGATGGAGCGGATCGCCTCGAAACCGCGTGCGACGTTCGGGAAGATATTACAGATCGAAAGCACGGCGCCGGTGATGCTGCTGAAGTATCCGCCCAGAAGCACCACATCGCCCGCTGTCAGGGGCAGCATCTTCGTATAGCACATCCAGCCGGCCGCAACCATGCCGAGCAGGTTCAGCATCGTGAACATTGACCAGGCCGACGAAAGAAACATCGCGTTGATATAGTCGACTTTGATCCCGGCCTGCTTGACCTGATCGAGCTGCCGGTCGATCTTCTCGATCTCCACGTCCTCAACCGCGTGGGCGCGGGCGATCGGGATCATGTCGATCATGCTGACGATTTTGGAAGACATTCCCTCGACTTCCTGGCGAAACTCCTTGTTAATCTTGCGCATGCGCTTGGAGAGCCATTGCTGCATGATGATGACCGGAGGGATCGCCAGAAGGAAAAACAACAGAAATTGAGGGGCGCGGATCGCTGTGACGATGATCGCGGAGACCAGGGCGATCGCGGCCCCAAGCACCATCTCAAACAAGCCGCGCGCCATCTGGTCGATGGATTCGACGTCGCGCAGCGCCTTGCTTTGCAGTACGCCGCTGCTCTTATGCTTATAGTAGGAGATATTGAGCTGCTGAAGCCGGCGGCAAATCGCCGAGCGAAGGGTAGCTTCCGCCGTCCGCGCCGCCTCGGCGACATTGCGATAGTACACGGTATGGAAGGGCGAGTTAAGAGCAACGGACACCACGCCGGCCAGCGTGTTTGTCAGAATCTCCTGGGCCTTATGCTCATTGGGGTGGGCGATTACGTCGATGATGTTCGCCGTGACGATTGGGATGACCCAGGTTGGCGACTGCTTAATAATGAAGAGAATAACCGCGACGACCACGGCCCGGCGGCGCTGACCGTACAGCATCGCCAGCGTTCGCCAGGGATGGTCGCTGCGATAGCGGTCTTCAATTGTTGGGTGGTGATCGCACATCTTAATTCATTCCCTGAGGCCGTAATTCAAAATATTGCCGTCAGTATACCTAGTTTTATATAAAATAATAACGAATGAGTGAAATGGAGTTTTTTTACGAGGACGTGTTTCCAGTTGTGAATTTTAGAGCACATGTGCTATAATACACGGACTTTGTGTACACCTTTGAAGGAATAGAATAATGAAGCGACCTTACCAGCCGAATGTCCGGCACAAAATGAAGACGCATGGTTTCCGCGAGCGCATGAGCTCCAACGACGGCCGAAATGTCCTGAAGCGCCGCCGCGCCAAGGGCCGCTATAAGCTCACCGTCACGCATACGGTCAAGATCGAAAAGGGCTAACGGTCCTACTCGATGCTGCCGCGCTACGCCCGGCTGAAGCGTAACCGCGATTTTCGCGCTGTTTACGCTCGTCGGCGCTTGTTTCATGGCGGCGTTCTGATGCTGTACGTGCGTCCCCGGACCGCGGCGGAGCGATCCCAGGGATTGACGGCGCCTCGGTTCGGTTTTGTAATCAGCAAAAAAGTATCGAAGCGCGCGAACATACGCAACCGGATTAAACGCCGGCTGCGCGAGATCTGCAGGCTGCACGTGCTCTCAAAGATGCGCGCGGACGCCGCCGTGGATGTGATGTTTGTCGCGCGGACGTCGGCGACGGACGCCAATTTTTCCCGCCTGATGGCCGATGTCGAAACGCTCGGTCGTCAGGCTGGCTTATTCTAAGGACCGGCCCGCGTCTGCTCGGTTTAAGGCGCTTCCGGCCCGGGAATGTCTCGGCTCAAGTCATGCAAGTTTTACGCTGGGTGAGCAGACT
>JAOQAA010000316.1 GCA_025963815.1 Capsulimonas sp. | reverse complement strand
AGCCTCGCAAAAAGAAACGAAGCAACTACTTTACGCCGCCGATATGAATCTCATTCCCGCCCTGTGGCAAGCTGGGAACATATCTCGTGTGAAGGAAGTTTTGAGGGAAACCGATTCGAAAGATATTGGCTTCGAGTGGGGCTATTGGAACCGGCAAACACATTCCGTTTTGACAGGACATACGGATTCCGTAACCTCCGCTTCTTTCTCTCCCGATGGCTTTCGCATCGTTACGGCAAGTGCGGACAACACCGCTCGCGTTTGGAATGCTGCGACCGGCAAGGAGATGTTCGAGCTGGTGGGACATAGTGATCTCTTAAACTCCGCCTCGTTTTCCCCCGATGGTCTTCGTATTGTTACGGCAAGTAGAGGCTGGACTGCTCGCGTTTGGAATGCCTCCACCGGCAAGGCGATGTTCGAACTGGAGGGATATACTGGTTATGTGAACTCCTGCTCGTTTTCTCTCGATGGTCTTCGTATCGTTACGGCAAGTGGGGACAACACCGTGCTCTTATGGGATGCAGATTTTCACAGATATTAGTCCTAAGTGGCTTATATTTCAATGGGATGGATAAACTTTAATGCCGGTTAAGATTTTCTATTGCTATGCCCGTGCGGACATGCGATACCGTGATGAATTGGATAAGCACCTATCCGTGCTTCGACAAGAGGGCGCCATTTCCGCATGGTATGATGGGGAAGGTACAGCCTGGTCATGATTGGGACAAGGAGATCCTGCACAATTTGGAGGAAGCCCGTATTATCCTAATCCTGGTAAGCGCCAATATGCTCGCGTCACGGTATATTCATGATATCGAAATCGCGAGCGCTTTGAAGCGCCACGACGAGAAAACCGCATGTGTCATTCCCGTGCTCCTACAGCATTGCGAATGGAAGGAAACGCGGCTGGGTTCTCTTCAGGCATTGCCAAAAAATATCAAGCCTATCAACCAATGGAAAGATCGCCCATCCGCCTATTTGGACGTCGTACGGGGAATTCGTCTCGCGCTTGCTGACCTGAAGGCGGAGCCTGAGCCTGAAAATGTCTGTGATGGCGCGGAGACTGTCAGCTTGCCGGTCGTCACTCAGTTGTCGACTCATTTCAAAAACACCCCCACTCACTCTCTCGGCGTTGGAGGGCTTGGCGAATTGCTTACAAGACGTGAGGGGATCGTGGTGGCGCGCTTGTCAAATGCGAACCACTCCGAAGCATTAACAACGCTTGGAGGGTGCCTCCGTGATGCTCATGATAATGGAGCAGAGGTAATTCGGACCGATTTGACCACATTACAGAGGGATCAATTGGTGAGTTCAGAAGCCTTCTTTAACTCGATCGTTCGTGATTTGGGGCGTCAGGGACGCGTCTCGAAAACCCTGGGTGAAATGTGGGATGAAAATCTTAGCGGCGGTACAAATCTCACATATTTCCTACGTGACATTGTATTGCCAAAGACCAATGGACACGTCGTATGGGTGGTGAATGCAGTGGATAGACTGCTCGATACTCCGTTCCACAACGAAGCTTTCGCCTGTTTTCGATCTATCTTTAATATGCGCGCCTTTGATCCAACTGGAGGGTGGGAGCGACTCACTATTCTGCTTGTGTGCAGCAGTGATCCCTCTCAATTCATTGACGATCCCAATCTCTCTCCCTTCAATGTCGGGAAGTTTCTTGAACTCGTGTAGAACTTGCCGTCGTATTTCGTAATTTTGGAGCCTTCCCATGCCGTATCTCGCGGGCATCGTTCTTTATCCCATCAAGGCCCTCGACCCCATTCGCGTTCGCGCCGCCCGGATCGTCGCCAGCGGCGCGCTGGAGCATGACCGGGAGCTGGCGATTGTCGACGCCGAAGGGCGGCTGATCAACGGCAAGCGCAATACGCTCATCCACAATCTTTGCACCGGCGTGAACTGGGACGAGGGCGTGGTTTACCTGGACACCCGTGACGGCGGCAGCAGCGCCCAGTTCCACATCGATCGCGAGCGCGGCGCGCTGGAGGCTTGGCTCAGCGATTACTTCGCCCAGCCTGTGACTTTGAAGCGCAGCACGGAAGGCGGCTTCCCCGACGACCCCAAGAATCCTGGCCCCACGATCATCGGCCGCTCCAGTATCGAGACCGTGGCCTCCTGGTACGACGGCGTTCCCTACGCCGAAATCCAAACCCGCTTTCGCGCCAATTTAGAGATCGGCGATTCTGAACCGTTCTGGGAGGACCGTCTGTTCGGCGCTCTCGACGAAAATGTGTGCTTCTCCATCGGCGATGTGCAGTTCGAGGGAACTAATCCGTGTCAGCGCTGCATCGTGCCGACACGCAATACAAAGACCGGTGAGCCGACTGACAATTTCGCGGAAATCTTCCGCGCACGCCGCGAAGCGACGCTTCCGGACTGGGCGAACCGCGAGCGGTTTAATCATTTTTACCGATTAGCCGTAAATACCCGTTTAGCTCCCTCGGAGTTGGGTAAGATGCTCCGGGTGGGAGACGAAGTACGCTTGTAAAGTCCTCGCAGCAGTCCGCGTAGTACGGTGAGCAAGGCTGGCGCCGGCGGTGTGAAGACCGACAGGATCGGACACGAATCCACCCTCGTGACGCACCGACCCAAGGAGATCCTCATGAAACGCCAATCCTCGCGCGTACTGTCCACGCTCGCCGTCCTGGGGAGCCTTTGCCTCTCCGCTGAAGCCCACGGGGCCACCCTCGTCTTCGGTTTCGACGGGAAGACCGTCGGCGACACCGTTCCCTTCACCCTGACCGACGGCGGGCTTTCCGCAACCTTTACCGGAATCGGCAACGCCGTCTCGTCCGGATTTTTCTTCGGCGATCCCCATCAAGTGCTGCTGGGCGCGACCGATCCCCTGGACATCACCTTCAGCGCTCCGATTGACAACGTCTCCAGCGTGTTCTACGGCGCCCGTGGGTCTACCGTGACGCTCACGGCCTACAACGGCGGCGTGTTTGTCGGGTCAGTCGACACCGTCGTTCCCGGACTCGGCCAGGGCAATAAGCCTGTTCTGGACTTCCTGAACTTCTCCGGCTCGGCCTTTGACGAGATTACCCTGACCAACTTCGTCGCGCTTAACGATGTCTCAACCAATGTCCGCTCCGCCGTCCCCGAGCCGGCCAGCCTCGCCGCCCTTGGCTTTGGTGTGATGGGCGTTATGGCGCTTGGTCTGCGCCGCAAACGCGCCATAACCTTCTAAGGCCGATATTTCACGGAACCTTACGCGCCCGGCGGCGATTATGTGATCAAAGCCGGGCGCGTTTTTGCGTCTTGATGCGAAGGAGAAATCACATGGATTTAGGATTGAATGGGAAGAAAGCTCTGGTGACGGGCTCCACGGCGGGCATTGGCTTGGCGGTAGCGCAGGGGCTGGCGCGTGAGGGCGCGTCGGTGGTCGTAAACGGCCGCACTCAGGAGCGCGTGGATCAGGCGATCGCCCAGGTGAAAGAGGTCGCGCCGAATGCCGAGGTGACGGGAATCGCCGCCGATCTGAGCACGGCCGCCGGCGTCACCGCCTTGATCGAAAAGCTGCCGAGCGTCGATGTGCTCGTCAATAACCTGGGCGTCTTCGAGCCGAAGCCGTTTGAAGAAATCACCGACGACGATTGGCTGGACATATTCCAGGCAAACGTGATGAGCGGCGTCCGTCTGACCCGCCACTATCTGGCCGGCCTGCGCGAACGCAACTGGGGCCGCGTGATCTTCGTCTCCAGCGAGTCGGCGGTGCAGATCCCGGCGGAGATGATTCATTACGGCGTCACCAAGACGGCGCAAGTCGCGCTGGCGCGCGGCATTGCCGAAACGCTGGTCGGCGTAAACGTCACCGTCAACAGCGTCCTCGTTGGCCCGACGAAGTCCGAAGGCGTCGGCACGTTCGTCTCACAGATGGCGAAGAAAGAAGGCGTGGACGACGCCACGATGGAGAAGCAGTTCTTCGAGACCGCGCGCCCCTCGTCGCTGATCAAGCGTTTCGAAACGACCGAAGAAGTCGCGAACATGATCGTGTATCTCAGCAGCGAGCAGGCGTCCGCGACTACCGGCTCCGCCGTACGCGTTGACGGCGGCGTTACCCGCGCCATTTTATAACATCCAGATAATTGCGACACATCGAAGATACATGGCGTCCACTTGGGAGAGTACGAGTAGTCGTATACCCTCGAAGACAATCTTCGCGGTGAAAAGCGCGATGGACATGGCGAATATGGTCGGCCCACAGCCGGGTTTCTGGGATTCGGGAGGGACCTGGGGAACGATCGTCTGCGCTGGCGGCGGCGGCCAAATGCCGCCGCCATGGGCGATATCCTCTAAGACCCGCGCGCACGTCAGATTTGCTTCACGAAACCGATGATCTTTCCACTTCTCGGCGTTCTCCAGTATTCCGGCCAGCAAGTGTTCCGGACCGATCCAATCGTGGTGGAGTCGTCGTGATACGTCATAAGCTCGATCGATGCATCTTTTGCCGCTGCTTGTCAGTTTAAGTTCTTCGGCCGCCGGCTTTGTTTCCGCCGCCTCTTTCGACACGATGGCGCAAATATTCGACGGCGGGACGCCGATTCGTTCTAATTGCTGAGATGCTGCACTTTTTGGGTCGGCGATCAACCCAAGTATCAGATGATCCGCGTTGACGAACGGGTCTCCCTCCTCGATAGCCGCTTGCTGAGCTTGGTAAATGGCGAGGCGCGCCGGTTCCGTAAATCGATCCCACATCTTCACGGTTTCTCGTCCTTTATCCGCAGCTTTCCTGCTTCGAGCGATTGTCAGACGAAATGGAGCAGCAGAGCGACTATTGCCACAGAGTGAAGTGAGGCGATCGCGATTGCCGCGATCGCCTTGGGATTGCCTCGAACCTTCCAGGCCCATACGATCGCGTAGATATTCAGCAGCAGTATTGGAAGAGCGGCGCTGGTCAATTGCATATTGCCGCGCAGCGGCCAAAGAGAGCAGATTGTGAATACTGCGCTGACAATCGCCAATCCCAGAGATGCAGTGGCGCTGTCCGGTGATAGCGACGGTCGCGTCTCTTTCATCGGCGCCGCTTCTTCGTATTTCGGCGCCGGCGGCCAAACGCCGCCGTCATTCTCGATGTCCTCCACGACGCGCTGCAATGTCAATCCTGCATCCCGAAACCGATCGTCATTGTGCTGCTCGGCCTGTTCAAGAATTCCCGCAAGCAGATGCTCCGTGCCGATATAGTCGTGCTTGAGACGTCCTGCGATCCGGTATGCGCGATCGACCCCGCTCTTCATCTCACGTGATAGCTGGTAATCACGACCGCTGTATTCACCCATCTCCTGCCGCGCCAGCACAGAGTTCATGAGTTCTTCACGGGGCGCCCCCAGACGAAGGACTATTCCGGCCGCCGCGCTGCCGGGGTCCGTGAGCAGACCAACCATCATATGGTCTAATGTCACCCTCTGCTGGCCATAGTTCGCCGCGCATGTTTGCGCGTGAAACACCGATTTCCTCGCCGCTTCCGAAAATCTCTGCCACATCGTGATTTATCCCTCGTATTCTCCGCCGCCCGCGTCTTAATCTTTAACTCCAACACAAAATGAGAGTGTGCGTGATGGCAATAATGATCGCCACTAAGGCCAAACCGCTGTACGGTGATTTGCTCGCTCGAATCCCGAACAGGATGGCGGCGACGTTGAGCGTAATGAGGGCTAAGCGTACAAAGGGCCATGGAACGTGCAAGTGAATAAGAGCGAAGTGGGATAAGCTGATGCTGATGAGGGCCAGCACGATGGCGACAACGCTGTCTTTGTAGTTTGATTTGGGGTAATCCGCTTGCGTGGGAAGACCTTCGGTCGTTGGCGCCGGCGGCCAGACCTTGGGTGAATCCGTATCTGAAGCGCCAAGTCCTAACGCTTGCTTGGTGCGCGCGGCGTCCAAGCCTATCTGCTGATAACTTGCGTCGCCGCGCATTTCGGCGCTCTCAAGAATTCCCGCGAGCAGGTGCGCGCCTTCCACTTCCGCTGCTCCATGCTCCTGCCGCAATCGGAACGCGCGGTTTAATGATTGTTTCGAAAACGGCGCGAGCTCCATCGCGCCCAGCGCCCCATTTCCTCGCGGCTGACGCTGCTTGAGTGTGTGAATCAGTGACTTGCGCCGCGCGCCAATTTTCCCCAGCAGCTCTCTGGTTCCCGCATCGGGATTCTCCAGTAACGCTTGAAGCAAATGGTCCGGCGTCACTTCGCAGTGGCCGCAAAGCGCCGCAACCTCTTGAGCCTTAAATATCACTGCGCGTGAGGACTTACTGAAAATGTCCCACTCGCTCATCGTGCGCCCTCGGCTAACGTATGCGCCAGAAACGGCAGTCGAAGCCCGGGCAGCGCGCGGAAGCCCACGGGCAGTACGAGGTGGGCCATGCCTTCGGCGTCCACCAGCACGTCGCCGTCGTAGGTGGAGCGCCGGGTACGGGGATCGCCCACGATCGTGACGCCTTTGTCACTTGTCCAGGCGACGCCTTCTTCGTGCAGGGTGCGATGAAATGCGCGGCTGAGATCGTCTTCGGGGACGATGGCGGCCAGTTCCAGATCCTGGGGCGTGGGCTGGTAGGTCTGCTGCTCCGTGGAGTCGATCAGGCGTGTGGCGATGTGAAAATCGAGATGATGATAGATCGTGATCATAAGTGTTTTCTTTGACTGCGGCGTCGCAACGAAAGGGTGGCGCGGGCGTGGCGCAAATGGGTATGATTGACAGTATTATGTTGTACCTCGGATGCCCGATTTGGAGTTCAAAAGATTGGCTGGGAAATTTTCTGCCGGCGTCCGCGGGGCGGGAGATGCTCGCCGCGTACAGTCAGCGCCTGCCGATGGTGGAGGGCAACACGACCTTCTACGGCATGCCGTCCCTGGAAACTGTGGCCCGCTGGCGGGACGACGCGCCGCCGGGGTTTCGTTTCTGTCTGAAGTTCCCTCGCGCGATCAGTCACGACAAAGCCCTGGTTGGCTGTGAGACCGATCTGGAGCACTGGATCGAACGTCTGCGCCTGCTGGAGGACCGCGCGGGCCCCAGCTTTTTGCAGCTGTCCCGAGAGTTCGGTCCGGACCGTCTCCCGGTCCTGCGCCGTTTTTTAGAATCGCTGCCTCCCGACATGCGCTTCGCGGTGGAGCCGCGCCATGCGGGCTGGTTCACGGCGCGCAACGAAGACGCTTTGAACGGCATGCTCGCCGGAATGGACATCGCCCGGGTGCTCTACGATGTGCGGCCATTGAACGCGGCCGACACATCCGATCCTGAAGTCCGTGAAGCGCTGCGGAAAAAGCCGCAGGTCCCCGTGCGCATGGATCGTGTGGGCTCCTACGTGCAGGTCCGTTTCATCTCGCATCCCGATGTCCCCACGAACGACCAATGGCTCGCGGAATGGGCGCCGCGCGTCGCCCAGTGGCTCGCGGACGGCGCGGACGTCTTCTTCTGCATGCACAGCATCTACGATCTCGAAATGCCCGTCCTCTGCCGCCGCTTTCACGATCAGCTTGTCGCCGCTGGGGTCCCGCTGGAGCCGATGGCGCCCTGGGAGGAAGAAGTCGATATCACGCAGCTGAGTTTGTTTTAAGGACGATGGGCTTAATGTACGGTATAAGTTCAATAACATCGCCGTGATTGCGGCGCTCGGGGAAGATACCGAGAGAAGAGGGGATGACTATGGCGTCGAAACCGTTTCTGGAGCTTGAGCTGCATCTGACGAATGGAAGCACGCACCGATTCGTGCAGAACGATCCGGAGCAGGCGCGCGACCTGCTCCAGCACATTCATCTCAATATCTTTACGCAGCCCACGGTAATTATCTATGGGCAGGATCGGGTCGCCGCGTACCCCGGAAATAAAATTACCGGGATCACCGTGCGGATGGACCCGATCCCAGAGTCGCTGCTGCAGCTCAACCCTAACGCCACCAACATTCGGGAAATCACCGAGGACGATTACCGGGCAAAGCTTCTGGATGCGCCTAAGTGCGTACAGGCAAAGCCGTTCTTGATGCTGAATGAAGTGGAGATGTGCTGCGGCCACAGATTCTGGCTGGAGGTCGATATCGTCACCGAGGTCGGGAGCGTGCAGGAGCGAAAGATCCTCTACAACGCCTTCAGCTGGCCGAGCGCCGTGTGCCAAAACCTTGACGGCAGCGTCACCATCTGGAACCGCGCGCAGATGGTCAGCTGCTCGTTCGCGCCCAAGCCCGACGTGCCGATGGGCGGGTGGGCGGCGGAGCTGGTGGGGTAGCGGATTTATAGAGGCAGGAAGCAGAAAGAAAGCCTTCAATAATTCAATTGTGCAAAACATGGCAGCGGCCGGCGGTTTCTAACCGCCGGCCGCTGCGCCATTAATTCGTCGAATCGCATTATCCGCCGGCCTCTTACTGCCGGCGGATATGTTTAGCCACTCTTACTTCGCCAGATCGGAGAGCGCCTGGAACTCTTCGTCGGAAAGCTCCACGTTGACCGAGCCGATGTTTTCTTCCAGGTGATCCACGCTGGATGTCCCCGGGATCGGGAGCATGGCGGGCGAGCGCTTGAGCAGCCACGCGAGGGCGAGCTGAGCGACGGTCGCGCCGTGCTGCTTGCTGTAGGTGTCCAGCAGACCGCCGGGCTTCACCAGATCGCCGCCGGCGACCGGGAACCATGGGATGAAGCCGATGTTGTTCTTCGTGCTGTAATCCAGCAGCGCCTCGGACTGCCGATTGGCCAGGTTATAGAGGTTCTGCACCGAGACGATGTCCACAATCGTCTTCGCATGCTCCAACTCTTCAATGGAAACTTCACTCAAACCGATGTGCCGGATCTTGCCCTGCTCCTGAAGCTCCTTGAGCGCGCCCAGCGATTCCTCGACGGGAACCTTGGGGTCGATACGGTGCAGCTGATAGAGATCGATGGTGTCGACTTTCAAGCGCCGCAGGCTCATCTCGACGCACTGCTTAAGATACTCGGCGCGGCCGACCGGCGTCCAAACGCCAGGCCCTTGACGGGTCAGGCCGCCCTTGGTGGCGATCACGAGGCCATCGGCGTAGGGAAAGAGAGCCTCCGCGATAATCCGCTCGGAGACTTCCGGCCCATAGGAATCGGCGGTGTCGATGAAGTTGACGCCCAGCTCCACGGCCCGTCGCAGCACTGCTTTGGCCTCATCGGGCCTTTTCGGCTCGCCCCAAATCCCATCGCCCGTAATGCGCATGGCGCCGAAGCCAAGTCGATTGATCGTCAAATCCCCGCCCAGCGTAAACGTTCCCGAAGCCGCCGCGTTGGCTGGTGTTTGTGTGGTGGTCATGGTGTCTCTCCTTCGAAATCTTGAGAAGTCTCTCCGGAGTTTGGAACAGGGGAAACCGCGCCGGTGTTCCCGGATATTCCAGCGCCTGGAAGAGATTGGCGCGTCTGCGTGAGCGATGCTGCGATGTCTGCCCTGCCAAGCTTGTTCGCCACACTGACGAACAGGGATGGAGCCTCGGTCAGCGGCTCACACTCGAACACCCATTTTGCGAGCTTTGCGGCGAACTCGTCTTTATCGAGAACCAGCAGCGTTTTATAGGCGAGCAGGGCGCTTGGCAGGAAGTATCGGAGCATGTTCACTGCGTCTTCTCGCTGCTCTTCGTCTTCCGCAAACTCCCATTGGACCTGGTAGCGCGTTAAAGCTCCGGCAACATCTTGAACTCTTGTGTCAATACATTCTGTAAGGTCCGCATAACGTCCCGCCCGCGCCAGCTGCTCCCACGCAACGATGAGAAACTTCTGATGCAGCTGCTTAAATTCTGGCCCTAGGTTTGCAAGCTGATCCAGCAGAACAAGATCGCGCTCCGGCTGGCCTAAGCGCTCGTTAATAATATGAACATTGTGAAGATAGGACCAGCCTCCGTCGCCGGCAAGGATCAATTCTTCCCAGTTGTTTCGAATCAACACCAGTGTTTCTATTGCTTCCGGCAGATGGTTGGCCAGATCGATAATCTCCGAAAGGATGTACTGCAAATTGGCGCGCCCAAAGCTGCCCAGGCTGTTCTGGTTCTCGATAAAATACAGAAATTCGGCCAGAGCCTCGGAATAAAGCCCGCTTTCCGCCATAGTCCTTGCCTGATTGAAGCGCGCATAAAGCTCGGTATCCCTATTCATTCGCATCTCCGTCCCGCTTTTGCTGCTGCGGCGTTTAGCAGTGCATTCGCATCCCCGGAAGGGTCGCACTTGATGATCCAACGCGCCAGCTTTTCGGCGATGCCATCCTTGCGAAGGGCGATGAGCACTTGGTAAGCCAGTATGGCTTTCAATAATTGGTTGCGTAGCAGGGCCAAATCGCGAGAATACTCGTGAGAGCCTTCGGTTTTAAAATTCCACCGGATGTGATAAGCCGCAAGAAAGCTGGCGATACTCTTTGCTTCTTTTTCAATTATCGGTGAGAGCTTTTCGTAATGCCCCTGCTCTGCAACCAGCTCCCAGAGACCATCTAACAATTTTAAATAGAGTTCTGGGTGAGCGTTGTCGGCGTTTGACAGCCGATCGAGAAGCGCAAGGCTGCGTTCTTTCTCGTCAAGGTACTTATTGAACGATGTGAAGTCGTGAATCTCCCGCCAATCTCCTGAACCGCTGAGAATACGCTCCTCGCATCGGTCACGGCGCGCCTCCAGGGCCTCGCGTGCGGCGGGCAAGACCCCGGACAATGTCATAATCGATTGCAGTGTGTAAGATAGCCGAACGGGACCGTCGCTGTGATCAAGGTAGTAGAGATATCCCTCCAGGGCTTCGTCGTACTTGCCCGCACAGTCATCTCGATGCGCCTGATCGTATCGCTGTCTAATTTCTCGTTCGGTCGCCATTTCACTGCTCCTGAGGGATTTTGATTCGATGATGAATGTCAGTGTAGGAATTATTGCGCAGACTTGGGAGCCGGGGGCCAGACGCCGCTTTCTTGTGGATCGTTTTCGGGGGCGGAGCTTGCGGGCGGCGTGGCCTGCACCATTTCCCAGAGGCGCTGAACGGAGACAAGGCAAAAAGTCATGCTTGTCGCGCCCAGGGCCAAAGTCAGGACATATGCGGTCTTGGTTTCTCGCAGGTTCACCAGTAAATAGAGGTCGTCGATCCCTAACACGATGGCCGCGATCACGCCGTTGATCAGTCCGGGAATAGCCCAGGTCAGCACGCGGGTCAGACGGTTTTGCCGGGCATGCTGGTATATTTTCACTTGTGCGATCAGTATCGCGACTGCAAGGAAACTGATAAACACGTAGTAGATCAGACGAAGATAAAAATATGGAGACATGCCCGGCTGTTTCGAGGTTGTTCGGAAGAAATCCTGCGGATGTTAATCCGTCGCTTTCTCAACGGTCAGGTCGTACTGATAGGTTTTTTCGCCGTTGGTGTTCCGCACGACCAGAATAACCGGCTTGGGTTTGGTGACGGTGATGATCTGTTCAGCGCGGGCCTGGTCGCCGATTTCGTTGACGTTGATGTACTGCGTCTTGTCCGGGAAGCCGTAGGCGTTCAGCAGGTCCACTTGTCCCTGAAGATTGGTGCTTTCACCCTTGGGCAGGCGCAGGCCGAGGGAGATACTCCACTTGCCGGGAGGCAGCGTGATCGAATAGTAGACGCTGTCGAACTTGGCGATCTCGCCGCCGACGCCTTCGTCATTGCTGATCTTCGCGGGAGAGATGGTATTGCCGAAGCCGAAAGGCAGGAGCTTGATCTGTTTCGCGGGCAGCACGGTTATCCAGATGTCGAGAGGAATCTCTTGATCGTGTGAGACACGCAGGCGGGCGCCCAGCGGCTTATCGATGCGAAACTGCTCGCCGGTGCGGGTGACGACGCCGACATCGTTGGTGTGGGCCAGATAATCCTTGATGAGAACGCCGTTGTTCTTCAGCAGCTGGACCTTTGCCTGGATATTACTGGAAGAATCATCCGAGCGCTTGACGTCCATGACGACGTAATACAATCCTTTGCTGAGAGAAATCGCATAGTCCGTGGATTCGTCTTTATCGAGCGTCAGATGGACGGTCTCGCCGACAGCCATCTTGATGGCGTTGTTTTTCGCCTGTGAGCTGAAGGCCGATAGCCCGAGCATGAGCGCGAGGGCGAGAGTGAGGATTCGCTGCATGTGTATTCTCCTTCGGGCACATTGCGGGTTTCATGAGGACGGCGGGGGAGTTGGTTCGTTTGTGGTGTCGCGCGGCAGCGATTCCCGCACGGCCTTCGTCAGTCCCTTGACCACCAGTTCGTACGAATGGTAAATCAGGTCCGTCAAAAAGTCTTCGGGAACACTGCCGTCGAGGACGATCGTGTTCCAATGCCGTTTGTTCAGGTGGTAGCCGGGCAGGATGGAGGGGAACTCGTGGCGCAGGGCGATTGCCTGGTCGGGATCGCACTTGAGAGCCATTCGCAGGGGAGTTACGTCCCATGAAGTAAAGGCGAAGATCTTGCCGCCGACTTTATGTACGGCGGTTTCCGGAC
>JAOQAA010000296.1 GCA_025963815.1 Capsulimonas sp. | reverse complement strand
TTGAGTGTGATTTCCATTTATAGATCGCGAGGATGAACGACAGTGATGGACCGATAGCGATTAAAGTCTTTAGCGTCCAAAGTAAGCAAGTGGCTCAAACCATGAGTCTGCATAGCGGCGACAATGCGCATATCGTAAACCTGTCGGCCAACGGCTCCCGGATTGCTGAACAACGGCACCCATTGCCGATAAACTTCCGGCGTATCCGGAAGGACTGGAAACAAGCGCTCCATCCGCTGAAGGACAAGAGAAGCAGCGCCACTGCTCATGCCCATCCCGTTGCCAGGACCAGTCGGCTTGGGCAGTACGCAAGCCAATTCGACCATGCTTTGAGCCGTTGTGAAGAGCGGCTCATTTTGCTGGCGTAGTTTTTGCAAGGCGGCAAGAACAAGGGGATGTTCCGGATCACTGGCTCGGTATGAACGCAGCAGGATGTTTGTGTCTAAGAGGTATGGCACAGGTTATGCGCGGTCCTCATATAAATTTTCCCGGCGCAACGCCTCCTGTGGAATATAAGGAGTTTGCAGTGCGCTTGCCGCCAGATCTTTCAGTTCCTCAAACCAAGCATCGTTGGCTGCCGACTGGGTCTGTGGAAAAGCGTCCACGCGCTCCTGGGGCGTCAGATCTTCTTCGACGAGGTGAAGGATATATTGCTCAACGGGAACGCCATGCTGGCGCGCGCGGGCAGTCAATCGCCGCTCCTGTTCCGCCTCAGCATTGATTGTGATTGTCACGCTCTTACCCTCAAGCTTCCATAGGGTCTAACACACCCTGTTTCCATATTACGCTTGCGCTGCCGAAAGCACGGATTAAGATAAATAAAGCCCACAAACCGAAATTTGTGGGCTCGTTTGCTATTTTATTTTACCCTTACGCGCGCACAAACGGATCGACGCCGAGGGAGCCACGCAGGTCTTCGAGGTACTGCGCACTTTCAATTTGCGTCAGCGTGGCTGTGGCTTCTTCGAGACGCGCCGTATTCTCATCGCTCAGCGCGGCGTCGAGCGGATTTGCCTGGTCAAGGAACGTCTGCAAGGCGGTCAGGTGCGCTTCCCAAAGACGGATGTCTTGAGCCTGCTGCTCACGCAGACGCTCATGGTACCAGTCGCTGCTCAAGAGATTTTCACGCGTGAACAGGGCGCGGATCTCCGGATCTTGGACGGTTTTGCCTTCGTACTCGCCGTCCCTCATGATATGCAGCAGAGCCTTCAGCGGCGGGCAGGCGCGATCGACGCTGCTGTCGGCGAAGTAGTTTTCGGCGATCAGCTTCTGGGTCTCAACAATGTTGTCAATGCCGTCCACAACGGACGCCAGATCCTGCGTCTCCGGACGCAGCATTTCGGGCGTAAAGACATTACTCGGGTTATCGAAGACGATGCCGAAGAACGTGCGCGCGAAGTGCGCCGTAATCCGGTAACCCAGACGGCTCGCCAGCACCGTGCGGCCTTCGTATTCGAAGTCCGGACACTTCTCCAGGAAGTTGTTCTCGATCAAGTACTGGGGGTCTCGCTCGGCGACGTCCATGCGCGACCACACCTCGGGGATCAGAAGGCTGACGTCGTGGTCGACCCGGTAATGCGGTCCGACGTAGCCAGCAGCAGTAACGAAACACTGGACCCCGGTGAGAACATGCGACACGAACGCGTTGTTCAGATCGATGATCGGCGGCAGGGCATTGAATGGCCCCTTGGTCAGCGCGCCCTCCGAGCCGGCGCCCGTGGTGGACGGCGACTTACCGGTCAGGCTGCTGATTAGCTCCATGAACAGTTCAGGCGTTTCCTGATAGTGGATCGGATTATAGACCGACAGTGAGCGAATGCCGGCGGCGGCGTCCGGCGGGTTCAGACGCCGGCCGGGAAGCACGGCGTTGACCGGCGTGTGCACCGGCATCTCCAGCGGAAGCTCTCGATGCAGGCGTGCGCCGCGCTCGGCGAGGTAGACGGGCCACTGGTCGATCAGATCCGGACGCATTTGCAGATAACGCGGGTTCTTGGTCGGCTTGCCATCCACGATACGCGGGTTCGCCGAGGAAACGAAGTACCCCTTCTTGCCAGCGGCCCCCTCGATCACGGACTGCATCGGCTGCGTGAACTGGCCGAGCGTAATCGGCGCCGCGAGCATCGCCGAGGCGTCGGCCCCGGTCAGCGGCGCGAAGTTCGAGAAGAAGTTATCCGGCTGCGCGAAGTGAGCCTCCGTGAACTTGTCATAGCCGCGATGGATGGCGTCGTCGGGCCGCTGAAAGAAACGGCGCTCGGCGTTTTGAATAAGCTTGAAGCTTGTCGGACCGCTGTAACTGGGGTTCAGCCCCATCAATCGCGATGCAGGGACTACGACCGAGGCGGAAATATCATCCTCCTGCTGCAGCTTGGCGGCGGGGACGAAATCCGAGCGCAGCGTGAACATGCGCCACTTGCCGTCTTCGGTGAAGCCGACGCGCATGGAGTGGATGACCAGCTTCTCGTCCTGGAAGCGCAGCTCATTGCCGGGATTGCCGTTGACGACATCGACGCTGAAGTGCTCGCGCCAATTTTCGCCCATCTCCGGCTGATAGAGCCGCTTGACGGCGTAGACGAGCCGCTTGATCGGATACGGGATCGCGTCGAGCCATGCATTGTACTCGTCAGTGTAAAGCCGGCGAGAGCGCGTGAACAGCTTGATCACCGAGCCAAGGGAGCGCTCGGGACTGAGGATCGGGCGGCTATTCGCCTCGGGGCCTCTGCGAAACCGGTCGCCGTAACTGCGCGCGAGCAGTTCCTCGACCGCGTCCAGATCCTTCTCGAAATCCGCGATGAAGAGAGGGCCATGCACAATAGCGTCCGAGATCGACTTGGCGATTTCGGATTTGCCGCCGCCGGAGACGGTGCTTGGCTTGTGGCAGAACGTGCCTTCCGAGGCGGTCCCGATCAGGCGCCACTGCCCCGAATCCACGTCCTTTTCCAGGCGGACTTTGAAGCCCGAAGGAACGATGTAAGTTTTCTTGGGATCGAGCGCTAGTGACTGCGTTTTTCCGTTCACCGCCCAGCGCACGGTCTGGCTATCAAGATCGATCGTAACGTCCTCGGGAACATAGATCAGGTCGGAATACTCGCGGTCGACGGCGTAGCCTTCGGGATATGAGTTGATCGTTTCTCCGTAAAGCTCCAGCATCCCCTCGTAGGAATGCTCCGTGCGCGGCAGATGAGTGGAGACCCGGAACGTGCGTCCCAGATCGTACTGCGGATAAACGATTGCGCCGCCCGCGTGCTCCTCCTCGACCATACCGAACAGGTTCGCGGCGAACGAGATCTGCGTCTTTACCTCTTTTTTACAGTAGCCGTAGTAGTTGTCCGCGATGATCGTGAGCATCACGCCGCCGGCGTCGCGCGCCGTAACTTTGAAGGCGTCGCCGTTGTTGTAGAACTCGTCCTCACGCTCCCAGCACATCCGGTCGCGCTTCTGCCGCTCGGTCGCCTCGGAGATATGCGGCAATCCCAGCGCTTTTTTGGTCAGTGTCGGCAGGTGCGGGGCGAGAATGATATAGCCGGTGTGTCCGGTCCAGTGCTCGATGTCCAGGCCCGCATTGTTCTCCGGCAGGTGCGGGTCGCCGGCGTTGCCGAAGATCCTCTCAACGAAATCCAGATTGCTCGTCAGGTTTCCAGGCGCGAGGAACATCACTTCCATGGTCCGCTGCGGCGACACGTCTGGAACGGCGGGGGCGACGATCGGACGCAGCATCAGAGACACGAAGGTCTCGACAGGGATGGCGTCGTCTGAGGTGAACGGCAGGCGCAGCAGATCGCTCGGCGGGTTCAGAGCAGAGGCCAGCAGGCGCGCGAACGTTTCCTTCGGCACGGCGCTTTTGTCCGCGGGGATCGGCAGGCCGCCTTCGGCGACATGGAACACGCCCTGCGTGGTGCGCCGGTCGCTTTTGGGATTATGCAGCGCTCCCTGATCGTTCAGCAGCCGATAAGAGCTAACGATGTTGCTTTCAAACAGATCGCCTCGCTCGGGCAGCGACAATTCCGAAGCCATGCCGGCGCGGTCCAAAATAAAAATCTCGCCCAGTCCCAGCAGCCGGATCGGCTGCGGCAAATGCAGCTCGGCGAGGTAGCGATCCAAGAACTTCTGGACGCGGACCGTGAGCGGCGCTTGTTCGCCATACGACAGGCGCACCCATTCACGCAAATGCGCCACGACTTCACGCGGCACGCCGGCCGAGCCGGTCCGTTCTCCCGCCACTTGCAGCTTCAGAGTGATGTAATCGATCCGCTCCTTACGGCGCGCGGAGATTCCGTCGTGGTCCGTATACGCGCCGTTTCGGCTCGCGTGCGGGGCATCCTGCCCGGGCTCATGAGTACGCTGCATTTGTCAGGTCCTGTCTTGTTGAAATCAGAGGTTCGTCGTGGATCGTACGGCGTCGTGGACGATGGGGGCGGCTTCGCCTGTTACGCAGAAATTATAGCGCGAAACAGGCGCAAAAAGCGCAACAGGGGATAAATTCAGAAGAGATGAGATTCCCCAGAGCGCCGCCCTGGGGAATCGCCGAAATCTAAGACGCGTCTGGGGAACACGAATGCGCCGCGTCAGTTCGCTGTCGGAACAGCCGGTATCTGCCGCTCGCGGACCTCCACGGTTCCGCCGTAATCGAGAGTCGGACAGACTTTGGCCAGCTCCACCGCCGCTTCGATGGTCTCGGCGCGCAGCGTGATGGTGCTGACGATCGCGCCTCCGGCGCCCGAAACGGCGCCGGGAGCGACGGCTCGGGCGGCGCCCGTAATCACATACCCCTCGTCAATGACCAGATCGCTTGTGACATATTGATCCCGCGCCTTCCAGTTTTCCAGCACGACATCCCATCCCGCTCGGATCGGCGGGATCTGTTCGGGGGCAAGCGCGCCCCGGTCAATTCTGACGATCAAAACATACTCGTTCATCTCTGTTTCCTCTCCTCGTTCGAATTGAGAAGAGATTACCTGAGAGGAGCGAGGCTGGAATTGTAAAAAATCAGTGATTTACCAATACGAGCCCGACTGGAAGAATTCTTTCGGAGCAGCCCCCGTGAATGTTTGGAAGTCCTTGATGAAATGGGATTGGTCGAAATACCCGGCGGCGTGGGCGGTCTCCGAGAGGCTTCGATCCGGCAAGTAGCCGCCGATCACATTTCGCAGCCGCACGATTGACGAAAACTGTTTGGGCGAGGCGCCCACCGCCCTTCGAAAGCGTTTCTCGAATGAGTCCAGACTGAGATGCAGGTCTGCCGCCAGATCGTGAATTCTCTGATTGCCCCCAGACATCCGGATTTTCCCGACCGCCTCAAGGATCAGCAAATCCATCTGCGCGGTCTTGAGCTCGGAACACAGAAACTGCTCCGCGAGACGAATCCGATCCATGTCCGTCGCGGCTTCGGCCATCAGACCTTCCACGCGGTTCAATTTGTGACGGGGGATCAGATTCTCCAGCGCAACGGTTTCTCCAAAAAGCTCATGGAGCGGCGCCGAGAAAAACGCGGATGCGCCGCCTTCGGTGAAAGCCACAAGAAGCGTGGCGGCTTGCGGGGAATAGCGAAGTATGCGCCGTGATTTGCGCAGCCCGGTCACCATAGAGCCGGGCAGATCCTGGCCGTCGCTCGCGACAGTCCCTCGGCAGCGAAAGGCGAGCACGAGTGATGTGCCCGGCAGGACATGACTGTCCATGCCGAACTCGCTTTCCACGATCATGTATGTTTGCACGAATGGTTTGAGAAGGTCGCAGGGACGATATTTTTCGATGTGCATGGCGCTGCCCGCGGAAATGTCCTTTGCTGATTAATTCAGGTAGCCAAAGCGGCCGATCGGCCAGAAGATCCATTTGACCTTTCCGACAATGCTCTTCCCGTCCAACGGCCCCCACTCGGTGCTATCTCGGCTGTCGTTTCGGTTATCGCCCATCATAAAATAAGTATTCTTAGGAAGTGCGCTTGCCGCCGTTTTGCTAAAAGCCGCATAATCATCCTGAGAAATCGACTGACCATTGAGCCGGTAACGGCCGTTATCGGCCTTCAGAGATTTCCCGCCGCAGAGCTTAAGGTCGTAGTCGGGGTCTTCGGCGGTAAACGGCTCGTCCAGTCGAACGCCGTTACGGATCGTGTACCCCGGAACGATCTTCACCGTGGAGTGAGGCATTCCCGTGACAGCCTGAGCGATCTTCTCATTCGGAACAGCCTTGCCGTTGATGGTGACTGCCGTGTCCGTGAAGCGGACGTGATAATCGGCCTGCGGGTCGTAATTTTCGGGATCGGCGGCGGCTTCCTGGATCGCTTCCTGTCCGAATAGTCCCGCCTGTAGAAACCGGCCGCGCAGGTCTCGATGGCTATACGGCGCTCCATCGATGTAGACTCGCCCCGCGTGTGCCTCGATCCGGTCGCCGGGGACGCCGATCAGCCGTTTGACAAAATCCACCGGCGCGCCGGACGCCGCTTCCGGCGATCCCTCCAAGGCGGCGGGCGGAGCAATGAACACGGTGACATCATCACGCCGAGGCGGATGAAGGCGAGCACCCAATTTATCCACCACAACCTTGTCGCCGGCTCCATGCTGTCCCAGCAGCGTCGGCTCCATGGAGGGCGACGGAATAAAGAAGACCTGGATCAAGAAAGGGCGGATTACCAGGAAAAAGAGCCCGACCATCAGGATCCCAGACTCGAGAAAGTCGGCGACCATGCGGACAGCGGACGACGGCAGACGCACCAGCGCGAGACGCAGCGCGGTGGCCAAGGTGATCGCCCCGGCAATCCAGATCAAACTGAGATTCGAGATAAGATCGGCGAAGTTCGATGTCGGCAAAGGTTAATCCATCCTCACACGAAGCGTGTTCGCTCCCTCTGCAATACCTGGAAAGAGGGCGCAAAAAGTTCCGGGGCATCCGCGAGACATAAAAAATAAAAAGCCCTTCACGTCATCGTGAAGGGCTTGCAAACGCCTAATGCAGAGTTTGGATGCGGCTGAGGGGCCAGAATATCCACTGAGCCTTGCCGACAATTCGGTTTCCCTCCAGCGGCCCCCACTCCGTGCTGTCTTTGCTGTCGTTCCGGTTGTCGCCCATCATATAATACGTACTGGGCGCCAGAGGTCCGGTGGGCGCCTTATTGTAGCCTGCGTACTCAGAGTACAAAATCGGCTGTCCATTGAGACGGTAGTGACCGTTGTCGGCTTTGAGGGACTGACCTTCATAGATCTTGAGATCGTAATCGGGGTCTTCGGCAGTGAAAGGCTCGTCCAGCCGAACGCCATTACGCATCGTGTAGCCCGGCGTGACCGTCACAGGGAAGCTGGGCTGGCCGGTCACCAGTTCCGCGATCTTCGTATTCGGCACGACCGTCCCATTGATAGTGACGCCTTTATCGGTGAAACGGAGGTGAAAATTCGCCTGCAAGTCGTAGCCAGGCTCGTTCACGGAACGCTGCATGGCTTCCTGACCAAACAGGCCGTTCTCCAAAAACTTCTGGCGCAGCGTGTAGTGACTATACTCCGTCCCGTTGATGGCGACCCGTCCCGCATGGGCCTCGATCCGGTCGCCGGGAACGCCGATCAGCCGCTTCACATAGTCTACCGGCGTGCCGGACGCCGCTTCCGCCGTGCCTTCCACCGCAGCCGGCGGAGCAATAAAGACGGTGATATCCTCACGCCGGGGCGGATGGAGCCGGATGCCCAGCTTGTTCACCAGGATATGATCGCCCGCGCCCTGCTGTCCGAGCAGGGTCGGCTCCATAGACGCCGATGGAATAAAGAAGGCCTGAATCAGGAACGGCCGGATCAGCAGAAAGACCAATCCGATGGCGACGATGCCCGATTCGAGGAACTCGGCGACCGAGCGGGCGGAGGGCGACGGCAGGCGCACCAGCGCCAGACGGATCGCCGTCGCGAATGTGATGACCCCAACGATCCAGATCAAGCTGAGGTTCGCGAGGAAATCGGTAAAGTTCGATGTCGACAAAGGTTAGTCCATCCTCACACAAAGTGTGTTCACGCCACACTGCAATACTTCGAAACACGGGGCGAAAAGTTCCCAGGGGTTCAAAAGGCGTCCGTCATATCTCCGCCGCCCACCCGCGTCGGGTTTCCGGCAACAGCGCCCAGAATCATCAGCGCCCCAAATACGTACATGCCGATCGGCAGCCACTGGGAAAGTGACGAGTCGATCTGCGCATCAGTCGGCGCCAGCGGATTGTAGTAAACTTTAACAGTATCGCCGACATGGTTCTGCGGGGGCCGCGAGCCCTGCGTGTCGCGAAACTCGGTCGAGACGCCCTCACGGGTCGTAAAATCAACGACGGAGTAATAATAGGAATCGCCGCCGGAGCCGCTTTGATCCAGGCGCACCACCCGCCCGGTGGCTTGAATGGCGGTCTTCCGAAACGCTGCGCTCCGGTGTCCAAGATAGTGTCCAAGGAAGATCACACCGACGCCAAGCGCAATAAACAGCAGACGTATCGGATTCAGCAAGCGTCCTAAGAGCATCAGCACGAGGACGCCGATCCCCACGCCGACGGCAATTTTCGTCCCCGTATCCGCCGGAGGCGAGAAAGGCGTTGCGCCGTAGGCGTTCTCCGGAGGCGCTGCGGCGTCCATTGGAGGCGGAGGCGTTTCCAGGGCGTCGGCCGTGACCGGACGGCCAAACTGAGGGATTACCACTCCTGCGGGCGGCGGGGACGCGTCTGCAGCAGCGCGAGGCGGCCGCTCCCCTGACCCAAGCGGCGCCGCGCCGCAGCGCGGGCAGATCCCAGCATTGTCTTCGTTGATCGACTGGCAGCGGTCGCACATCCACATAAGGGTATCCCCCTCGCCCACTGTGATACGTACGGTTCCACTATACCACGGCGAGCCACGCGTTTCCTTCCGTGATCGCCTCCAAAATGCTTATGAGCCGCTCAGCAGCGCCTCCGCTTTGCGCAGCGCCTGGGAGCGAGGATGCATTCTCATCGCGTCACGCACTCTTCCCAGCGCTCTTTCCCGCTTATCGGTATTGTTGATCGCCAGCGCCTCGCGATAGAGCGGCTCGGCCTGCGCCCACTGATCTTCGACGGAGTAAAAGAGCCCAAGGTTGTAGCGGGCGGTTGCGGACACCACGCTCATTTGAGCGGCGTGTCGATTGGCTTCCATCGCCTCTGGAAGGTTACCGAGACAATACAAAGACCAGCCGTAATTTGTCCATGAGGCAGGATCGCCGGGAGCGCTCACAGTCGCGATTTTCCAGTTCTCCACATCCTGTCCATACTGTCCCATGTGCTGATAGAGATCCGAAAGCGAGCTATGGTACACCGGCGCATCCGGTTTCAGGGCGACGGCTTGTTTGAAATCCCGCACCGCGCGCTCGAATTCGCCACGTCTGGCGTAAACATATCCGCGATTATGATAAAGCCGCGCCTGGACTTCCGACACGGTCGCAAGCTTGTCCTGATAGGGCATTCCCAGCACATCCGCCGCATTCCCCTGCTCTTCAATGCCTTGGCGCTGCGTGAGCAGCTCAATGCCAGTGGTGTTATCCTCCACCGCCCTGTCATACAGTCCCGCCTGAGCCTCGGCGATTGCCCGGTAGGTGTAACCATCGACTTTATTGGGGCGCAGCGCCACCATTTTATCGTATTCACGGATCGCAGCAAGGTAGTTGCCGTTCCTGGAGTAATTCTGCCCCTCACTCCAAGTCCGGTTGTACTGCACTCCGGTCAGCAGTCGATCTGGTTTCCCGGTCAGATGACTTCCCACATAACCAACGGCAATTACGGACAGGACAAATATCCCAATCACGCTCCCGATCAGCAGCGGACGTGATTTCATACGCGTTTCCATTCCATTCGAACGACTTGATACGATACCTATGAGTCGCTCAGAAGCGCCTCCGCCTTGCGCAGCGCCTGCGAATTGGGATGTGTCTTAAGCGCGTTCCGGATATCCTGCAAGCCGCCCTTTTGCGATTCCGTCGCATGCAGCGCAATCGCCCGCCGATACAGCGGATCCGCCTCGGCCCACCGATCCGTCACGGCGTAGCAGAGGGCAAGATTGAACTTCGTATTGGCAAGGGTTGGATCCATCTGGATCGAACGCAGATCGGTGGCGATCGCCTCCGGGATATGCCCGCTGAGATACTACGTCCACCCAAGGCCGCCCACGGCCATGCCGTTCCCGGGCATGCGGTCCACGACGCCTTGCCAGAGCGCTTCATTTTTCGCCGTCTGCTGGGTCTTCTCCAGCAGCTGCGACAGCTCGGTGATATACTCCATCTCGTCCGGCTTCAGCGCGATGGCCTGATTGAAGTCCGCCTCGGCGTGCGTGGAGTCGCCTTTCGCGGCGTAGATCTGGGCGCGAGTGAAGTAGTTGGCGGGACGGCGAGGGTGACGGCCGATATTGTACGAGCAGTCCGCAATTCCGAGGGCGTACTGCTTCGTCCCCAGATAGGCCAGGGCGCGATAGTGGCGCGCGTCGGATTCGTCGGGACGAATGGCGAGATCGGCGGAATAATCGGCGATGGCGCGGGGCAGATCGTTCAGGTTGTCATAAACGACGGCCCGGTTGTAATACAAAGACGCCTGACAGATGGGAACCATCCGGAGTTTTGTTTGATAGCTGGCGTTCGGGTTAAACCCTAACTCCTCAATCCCCGCCCGAGTCTTGAGCAGGTTCAGCGCCGTCGTGTTGTCTCGGATCGCGCGCTTGAATTGCCGCGCGCGGAACTCCGCCATCGCCCGCAGCAGATAACCGTCCTGCTTGTTCGGCCGCATCGCCACCATCTTGTCGTACTCGGCGATGGCGGAGATATAATCTCCCTGACTGGCGTAGCGATTGGCGGTATTATTGATCCCGTAGTATCCGCCTCCGCCAAAGCCGCCAAACCCCATGCCGGATACGACGCGCGACACCAAACGCACGCCCACAAAGACAGTCGCCCCCGCCGCCAGAACAAAGATCCCGATAACGCTCCCGATCAATAACGGACGTGAGTTCATACGATCTCCCATTGTCTCCGAACAGTAGTTACTGGCTGCCCACGCCGTGCACGCGCATGCGGATCGTGTAGACATGCTTGCTGGCCGTGATAAACAGGGTGCGCTTGTCATGGCCGCCGAAGCAGACGTTGCCGGTCCAATCCTCGGAGACATTGATGTGTGCGATTTGAACGCCGTCCTTGCCGAACACCGTGACGCCGTGGCCCGTCAGATAGACGTTACCTTCGCTGTCGATGGTCATCCCGTCCGAGCCCATCGAACAGAAGAGACGGCGCTCACTCAGCGCTCCATCGCGCCCGATCGCGTAGGCGTAAGTTTTTCCGTCGCCAATGTCCGCCACATACAGTGTTTTGCCGTCCGGTGTTCCGATCAGTCCGTTCGGCTGCTTCATGTCGCCGTCGACCAGCGTCAGCTCTGTTCCATTCTTGGGAAGATAGTAGACGCCCTGGACGGCCTGCTCCATGCCGCCTCGCTTCCAGTAATCGCGCTTGTAGAGCGGGTCGCTGAGATAAACTCCGGCGTCCTTGGGCCGAATCCAGACATCATTCGGACCGTTCAGCAGCTTGCCGGCGTACGAGGTCACGACCTTCGTCACCTTCTTCTCGCGATCGATCCGCCACAGCTCATTTTCGTTGTCCGCGCAGGCCCAAAGGTTTCCCTTGCTGTCAAAGCAAAGGCCATTGGATCGGCCGCTCGGCGCCATCCAGGTCTCAATCTTGCCGTCGCCCGCCGTCCAGCGCAGGATCTTGTCGTTGGGCTGATCGGTGAAGTAGACATCGCCGTTCGCATCCGCCGCTGGCCCTTCAGTAAACGAAAATTCGCCGGGCAATTGGGTCAGCTGCGCGTCCGCCTCAATCGGGCTCTTCGGCGCGCCTTCAGAAGGCGCTGTGGCGAGGCTAAAAATTATCAAGCCTGCGACGGCGATCATCAATATGTTCATCGGGAAATCTCTCTTTAGGGCCAAGCGGCGTGAAGCGTCCACTGGGGATTATTATACAGCAAGACAGAGAGAACCCGATCAAAAATTAACTTCGTCAATCAATTTGGAGTTGTCCGTGCGGCTTCGTGGGGAGGTAGCCAAGATATCCGCCACTGAGGGATCAAAGTGTGTACGGATGTTGTGAAGACAAAGAAGGAAGACAGAAAAGCCCTCTCCTGCAAAAGTGCAGGAGAGGACCGAGGTTCAGGAGACCAGTAATATTCGGCGTCCAGTGTAAGTGTGTCCGAACATATCCGTCGTGCGGACCTGCACCAGATGCGTGCCTTTGGGCAGCCCCGCAGGCAGCTTCGCTGTCCAGATGTGATCGGTTTTGGTGGCGTCGTCAAGCGGGAGTCCGGGAGGCGGCTTGGGGCCGGCCTCGGCCTGCTTCATCTTCACGAAATACGGATCTTCGATAAAGGTCGCCTGCATCGGCGCCCAGTCGGATCGCCCATCCACGCGCATCTCCACCACGGATCGGGGGGAGCCGGCGTAAATATTGACCAGCACATCGGCGCTGCCCGAGCTTGCCGACGTCACGCTATCGGGGGTGGAGAGATGCATCTGATCCGTCGGCAGACGACGGGCCGGGTGGAAGTCCACAGAGTACTTCAGCCCGTCGAAAGTGATAAAGGAGTAGCCGTTCGGGCCACCGTCGGTCATTGTGGTGTGAGGGATACCCATTTCGTCCGGCGCGCCCTGCCACCAGCAGCCGCAAACTGTCGCGTGGTTAAAGTGATGATGCGGCTGTGCGCCGCGCCAGCCGTCCTTGGCGTTCAGGAAAAGATGCTGGTGGACATGGGTATGAGCAGAAATCGATAGTGCATTCGGCCGATCCTCCAGCAGCCGATACAGGTTCTCACGGTCCGAGACAGCGGTCAGCGGCATGTGCATCGCGACGACGACCAGTTTGTCCTTGGGGACGAAGGCCAGGTCGTTCTTGATAAACTCCAGCTGTGCTGCGCCCAGCTCTCCATGGAAACTGCGATGTTCCGGGCCTTCGTAATGGACGTTGTCCAAAACGACAAAGTGGACCTGTCCATAATTGAAGGCGTAATAAGTCGGCCCAAAGACGCTTTTGAACGTTTCCGAACAATACGTCGTGTCCGCCGCCTCGTAGTTCATATCGTGGTTGCCGCGCAGGTTATGCCACGGCAGGCCGATCTTCGCGATAGTGGCGTTGAGGCTATCGTAAAGCGAAAGGTCGTCGTACATGATGTCGCCCAGGCTCAAACCAAACGCGGCGTCAACGCCGATCAGATCCTCAACCACGTCATGGGCGATATAGTCGATTTCTTTTTGGTCGCGCGGCTGCGGGTCGCCGAATAACACCATGCGAAACTTGTTCGGCTCCTTGCTGGGGAGCAGCGCGAAGTCTACCGACGCCGGCAGCGGTCCGGTCGGCGCGATCCCCGGATACTCGGACTTGGGTGAGCCATTGGGCCGATGGAGATAGTGGCGGCGCACCAGGTTGTGTTCGTTGACCGGAAGTGCCCAGCCGGACGGCTTGATCACAAATAGGATTGCCTCGTCTTCCACCGGAAGCCGGTACCGGCCTTGCCCATCCGTCTTCACCACATCTCGCCCATTGGAAACAAGAACGCCTTTGATTCCCTCATCTCCCGGCTCCCGCACGCCGCTCCCACTACGATCGTGAAAGACCACACCCTCCGCGAACGTCCCGCTCACCGGCGCTCCCGGCTCGGCGATGGCGAAGCGCTCGCCGCTCAGCAGCGGCGCAAAAGTGACGCCAGCGGCAAGGGCGGCGGAGCGGCGAAGAAAATCCCGACGGTCAATCAGTGTCAT
>JAOQAA010000289.1 GCA_025963815.1 Capsulimonas sp. | reverse complement strand
CCGGCATTGCAGCCGAATAGAGTTGAGCCAGCCATCCCGGTGAATCGATCGTGATAAACCCAAATCGAGACAGCAGCTGTCCTCCCACATTCATTCCGACGCCAACACCAATCAGAATCCATCCGCCCTTGATTTTTGACATGTGGCCCTCTTACAAGCGCTTACGCAAAATCACGAGTGCGATTCCGCCCAGCAGGAGAGGCGCCGCGCCAACAAAAATCAGCGGAATAACGGAACTATCCCTTAGGATGGTGTACGTGTGGCGAAGCGACATGTTGACAAGACCGATCGCCACGGCGAAGAGTACCGCAAAGGCGATGTAAAAGATGAAGTACCCGCGCAAAGTCAATTTCATGGGCTGTTTTACTCGCTCTCTATCACGCGACTTGCTCCGCGGAACTGCGCATTATGTAAGGGAACTGCGGCCCTCGCTCCGTCGGCTTCCAGCCGGCGGCAATCGCGTCGCGAATAGCTTGTGCGACTTCCTTGGGTGTGACGCCATTCCCGCTTGGCGGGCTGATCCAAGAATCCAGACGAAGGCGCCCTGTGTCGATGATTAGTGTCGCGCCAGGATCAGTAAACTGCTCCACGGCGACGATCATATTCCCCCATTCGCAGCCTTGGGACTCCGTTGGCTGATGTGGAATTCGCCAGCGATATTCTTGACCGTCAACAACGATCCGGCGTGAGCCCTTTTTAGTGAGTGTCATGTCGTGATCCTTCGCTTAGAACAGATACAAAGTTCCATGTCTTGCAATCGTGACTATCGAGCCGATCCATGTGACCACGGCGACGACTACCGCCCAGCGAGCCGTCAGTGCGGGCAGGCGATCCCCTCGGGCGGCCAGATATCCGAACAGTGGAACGACTAACGCCAGCGGTGTCCCAAAAAATACCATCTGCTCAATCATCAACGCGGGAGTTCCGCATGAATAATGGCGCGCGCCTGCGTATTGAGATGTCAGGAACATCGTAGAGGCGGTAATGATAGAGCACTCGATAACAGTGAGGATCGATGCTTTCAAAGGCGACATAGGTTTTACTGGCCTCCCGATGTGCTTGGATCAATCTACGAGCAACTCTAGAACAAGCGGCTCCGTGGGGGCGCCGTAGGCAAGGTATCGGCTGACGATTGACGCCAGCGATACGGGCGTCAATGGGTCTTCTGAACGGTTGAGATCGTCGGCTCGCCACCAATGGAACCGATCGAGGGATTGGGATTCAACGGCGTCCGTCATCACCGGCTCAAACCGATCTGTGTGAACGATGTGATATTGCTCCCGTTGCCGAATACGGTTGCCTGCCCAGTTGAACGTATGCTGGCGCAGCCATACAATTGGCCCAATGGTGAAGTCTTGTAAGCCGAGTTCCTCCATCAGTTCACGCCGCAGCGTATCCTCGTGCGACTCGCCTGGATCCTGACCGCCTCCGGGCGTAATCCAGAACGGCGCCGCGCCATTAGGAGGATGGATACGGAGCAGTAAAATCTCATGGTCCGGTGTGAGCAGAATAGCGCGAATTGCAAACCGCTCGACATTAGCCTGGTCTGTCATAAGCTTAAGTATCGTATTCCCCATCCCAGGGCTCGAAGAACATGAAATCGTTGGGCAGCAATGTGACGGACTCCGTGATCGATCCGTCCTCCTCGCTGATATGGGACGTGTCGATTAAGCCGAACGCATAACCGTCCACCGTCACGGAGAATAGCCGCGCTTCAATGTCCATCCTCGTGATCGGCTCTAAAGCGGCGAGCATCTCATCGATCCATCCCCACGCCCGCTCCCCGACTTGGGCCTCGCCGTCCGCCGTGACGCCCGCAAACCGGGCGTCCGTACTCAAATGGTTTCCATCGGCGTCGAACGTGTGCAGAACGGCGTACCATCGGTTGTGATTCTGCCTATCCGACCCAACGATCTCGGGCAGCGTCGCGACGACGAACGCCATAAATTGGTCGCCCTCATCTCCGTATCGCCCCACAGTCTCGGTATGATAATCCGCAAGATAGCTGACTTTGAGGTTGTCCGGGATCGCCATGCTGTTCCTCGGTTCCGCTAAGATTGAGTCCGTTCTTTGGCGTCGTCACATGAATCCTTATGGCGAAACTGCAATCGTCCGTTCTTCGCCGTTCCATAAGGAGACATGGAGCGATCCGTCGTCGGCAAATGCGATGCTGGTCACGGCCTCGTAAGATGCTTCATCCGGAGTCCAGCCCTCAGGCACGGACATAGTCAAACCCACGGAATGATACGAACCCATCATGACGTTTCCAATAACGATGCAGCCAAACTGGAACTCGCCGCCTGGGGAGGGCGCGCCCTCATCGTCATACGGATCGGCTTCGGAGTCTTCCCCATCGAACCACCAGAACGGCTCTGCGCTGCTGAGAGCAAGATAGCGTCCATCCGGACTGAAGAGTGGGCCTTTGCCTATGACGCCGCCCACGCCATAACCTGCATTGGGGACCTGGCGCAGATTTCCATCTTGCCACATAACCTGCTCCACGCCCCCCTCATTTTGCTCATGCCAAACGATGAAGCCCAGAGGGGCGGTAGGGGAAACGACAACGTGTGAAACCCACCCGGTAGTCAAAGTCAGGGGGGCTGAGGCAGTTCGCTCCGCTGCCGGCCACGAGAGTCGTTCCACGAAATAAGAAAACTCCCGCTGGAGCGGCGATACGATCTGAACGCCGCCGGCATTGTGTAAACGCGGGTCTGGATGGTATTCTTCGCGGACTGCCAGGATTTCCATTCCGTCGGGCAGCCAGGACAGCGCACTGATATCGCCAGGATTCCATACGATCTTCTTAGTGTGCGCGTTCCAAACGGCGGCGCGGTTCTTGCCGCCGGTATCCGTTTGCATCGCGAGGAACTCGCCAGTCGGATGGCGATCGAGCAGAGCTTGAGGCGCTTCGCCATCGAGCGTTTCCCAGCTGTGATCCGGCTGTGGGAAATAGGAAATCGGCATGATTGCTCCAATCGATCGTTTTGATGAATTCTTTGCGTTGTGATGTTATTGTCGCTGCCCGGTCAGCATCCGCAATATTCGCTTCAGTGTCACGCCATCTTTTCTCTGCTTCTGGGACTGTTTGCGCCGCTCACAATCCGCATGCATTTCTTCCGCGCTCATGGGTACGGAGATGTCAAGTCGGATCTGGCGTTCGCCGTTCCAACTGGCGAGGCGGTCCAGGATCTGTTGGCGATCATCCGCGAGGATCGCCTCACCGGCAGGCGTCGTCCAGGTCTGGAAATCACTCATCGACGTCAGCCAATCGAACTGCGGGACGCCGGAAAGCTCAAGATAAATGCAGAGGCTGCGACCGGATTCCTCATAGATCAAATCTTGGCTTTTCCAGCTCATGCTTTCCATGCGGAAAGTGAACTCGGATTGGAGAGGTATGATATTCTCTTTACCCGCCATCGTCATGTCGCCTTCGAGATCATCCATGGCACTTCTTGTATTTCTTGCCGCTGCCGCAGGGGCAGGGATCGTTGCGCCCGATACGGGTGCTTTGAGCGGGAACGCTTGCGGTCGGAGCGAGAGGCGCGCGGGGAGCTCGAACACGGCCCTTCACGGCTTCCAGATCGTCGGATCGTTCCGAGGCGATGAACATCTTGGCAAGTCGAGTATAGATCGTGTTCCAGTAGTTAGGATCTGTTTCCAGCGTCAGCGCCTTGACCGCGTGTTCGACCATGCCTTCGTAATCTCCGACATGGTTGGCGAAGGCCGCCGCCGTCAAGTAGGTTTCTGGGGCGTCCTGCTCCCGGTGAACCTGCTCCGCGAGCAGCGCGCGGGCGTCTTCGAGACGGCCCTGGCGCATGGCGATCAGCCCGAGATCGCCGAGTAGAATGGCGCTGCCCGCAGGATTTGCGATCTGGACAACGCGGCTGACGCGGGCGGCTTCCTCGGGATCGTCGTCACCGAAGAGCGAGATCGCCGTGCTGCAGATCCAAACGAGGTCGGTCAGCAGAGAACGCTGAATGGCTTCGTATTGCTCCGGAACTTCGCTCTCCGGGAACGTCGTCAAATAATCTGTGAAAACTTTGAGCTGGGATTTGACCGTTTCCGGATTTCGGTCGCTGCCATCCAGCAAATCCGCACACGTTTGCAAGACATCGGCGATGGTCTCTGGGGAAGCGATGTCGGGCGTGATCCGTCGCCAGAGCGTCTGCGCGCCGAGAAACGGGAAATCGCTCCACAGGTCTTCGACGCTGAAATTCTCATCCCAAGTTTGCGCGAGTTCTTCAATAGAGCGATATTGGAGCGCCAATTCCCGAAAACGCGGTTCGTCGAGAGGAATGCCAAGCGCGCCGAACGTCTCAAAAATACGCTCAGTCGTCCAGTCATCCAGCCCCGTGAACCGCCACGCCATTCCATCCCGCTTTTGGCGCTCGACGGCGTCCGTGGAATTGGGTCGATCTCCCTTGCGCGGTCCCGCAGGATAGATTGGGATCGTTCGGGCCGGGTTGTTGGGCGTTGTCAAAGTTTGCTTGTCCATATCGAATGCTTCTTAGCTCACTGCAAAAAAGGCGCGGAGGCTGATGGCGAACATCGCCGGCCTCCGCGCCTCCATTCTCGTAACTTTTACCGTTAGCCCTTGACCACGTCCCAGTTCTTGTAGAACAGGAAGTTGACGCTGCGCAGGAAGAAGCGCGCGGTGGAGACGACTTTGCGGAAGAAGCCCGGGACAAGCGAGGGGCGCAGGATGTCGATGAACATGTTGTAGCGCGGCTGCTCGGTCTCGTTGATCGATTGGTGCATCAGCGTGTCGTCGAAGATGAACAGCTTGTCGGTGCGCCAGTAGTTGTTGACCTTGCCCACTGTGATGTACGCCGAATCGTCTTCCATCTGGTTGACGTTGTACAGAATGCGCAGGGTCGCCCGGAACGGGCCAAAGTGCTTGGACGTAGACTGCTTCTTGTTGAAGACCGAGACGCCAATGGTCTGGATGTACTTGTAATCGGCGTGGAAATCCGGGATCTGAATATTGTTCTCCACGTTCTCTCCGTACCACTTGAAGAAGACCATGGTGCGCTTGTGCTCCTTGGCCGTCTCCTCCAGCTTTTCGACCAGGTTCTCTCGGACCGAGGCGTCCAGAACGCGCGTGATCTCTTCCTGATACTCTTTGGGG
>JAOQAA010000281.1 GCA_025963815.1 Capsulimonas sp. | reverse complement strand
CAGCCGCACGATCCAGGCGTCATCGAACCACATGTACCGCTCGCCCTCCTCCATGACATATTGGAGTGAGCCCATTCCCGCCGCCAGCATCAAAATCCCTGGGACATCGACAGTATTGACACGTTTTTGGTGGATCGAATCCTGCAGAAACAGACCGACCATCGTAAGACTGGCGAACGCCAACGGAATATGGATGAAGAACACCGTGCGCCAGGAGTAGTTGTCGGTGATATAGCCGCCGAGCAGCGGCCCCAGGGTCGGCGTCACGATCAGCCCCAAGCCGAAGAGCGACTGCACCATTGCGGTTTGTTTTTTTGGGAAGATCTCGACGATTGTCGACTGCGCCGTGGAGATCAGCGCCGCACCGCCCGCGCCCTGGATCAGCCGCCAGAAGACGATCTCGCCCAGCGATCCCGACAGGCCGCACATAAAGCGCGCGATGTTGAAGATGATGATCGACGTCATCAAATAGCGCTTGCGCCCGAAGCGCCCCGAAAGCCACGCCGTCATGGGGAGCACGATCACGTTCGAGAGGATATATGCCGTGCTGACCCACGCGATCTCATCCGTGGAGGCTCCGAGGTTTCCCGCCATCTGCGGCAGCGAGACGTTGACAACCGTCGTGTCCAAAATCTCCAGACCGGCCGCCATGATCAGGCCGATCAGGATCCACCACCGGTGCGCGTTGACCTCTGGAGTGACATCGGGATTTGCCTGCTCGGCCGCCGCACGCGCGGGCGAACCTGACGGCGCCGGCGCGGGTTTGGTTCCGTTTCTTGGAATTGATATTGCCATAGTACACCGATCCGTTGACTAACTTTCGAACTTGACTAACTTTTGAGTTCGACTTTTCGATATGACTTTAAAAACAAACGCACGGCGCTCCGCACGGCCGCCTGCCGCTGAGCCGGACTGAAATCGCCCAGAACCCCCAGCTCCGCCTTGATCACCAGATCGCCTTGCGCCAGGGAGATGAAATGGATCGCCGCTTCCTGGGGATCGTCCAAGTCCAGTTCGCCCGACTTCGCCCTAGCGTCGAGATACGCGCTGAGCAGCTTGCGCGAGCGAGTCGGCCCGAGATTCCAGTACTGCCGCGCGATGTCGGGGAAGAGAATCGCTTCTGAGATCATACGCCGCCGGAAGCCCATCGACTGCGGCTCCAGCATCACATCCAGCAAGTTCTCACCAAATGTTTGGAGCGTCTTCTCCAGCCCACGATCCGTCAGCAAAACATCCGTAAAACGCGGAAGCAGACGATCCGCCCGAAAGCGCATTACTCCCGAAAACAGTTCGGATTTCGTCGAATAGCGCGCATAGATCGTATTTTTCGAGACCCCTGCGCGGCGCGCGATCTCCCCCATGCTTGTCCCTGCAAATCCCAGATCCACAAACACCTCGGCGGCGATCGTCAACAGCCGTTCGTGCCGCTCCGCGATCTCATCCGCCGCCGGCCGTCCTGGCGCGTACCGTGTCTGCTCCTGCGTCTCCACCATGTTCATCCCTGCTTCTGGCGCCCCGCGCCGTCAATGATGCGTAAATTATACCGCTACAATAATACGGAACGGTATCGTATTATTAATAGTTCCCCGATTGTTCTCAGAAATCACGGCGCAAATAAAAAAATCCACGCTTCTTCAAGCGTGGATTTTTTGCCTATCGATTACGCCGCCTGAGCGGCCGTTTCGGAAGTGTCCATGATCTCGGTTCCATCCCGCGCCGGCGGCGGGAACGGCGCGGCGCAATATTCGCAGCGTTCGTGATCGACAGTGCGTTTCATACCGCATGCCGGGCATGAGACACGCACCGGCCACGCGCGCAGCGCGATCAGCGTCAGCAGGCCGGGCAGTCCGAAGACAAAGCAGAGGACCGCCAGTCCGAAATACTCCCTGCGGCTTCGGCCGCACCGGCCCCCGATCAACCAGCCGAGAGGCGCGCAGAGCAGCGCGGTAACAAACGCGATGACAATCAACCGATCTCCCGCCGATGGGTCTGATCCCGATACGGAATGCGCCGCCAGAGCCATCGCCGGAAGCGGCGTCCCAATCCCAAACCAGGGCGTATCGGATGGCCCGCGATACGGAGCCTCCGTCAAATGCGCCCGCTGTGCGATCTGGCCGTTTCCCGCAACCTCGATCACTTCGATATTTATCGGCGCTTTGGTTTGATCCGATGGCCAAAACCAGAAGAAGTAATGATCCGGGTTCGGCGTGTTTCGGTCCACCTGGGGAACGATGTTGACACTCACCATGACGCCGCTGGGATCGCGCCTGTCCGAGGGCAGCGACGCCAGCAAAGATCCATCGCCGCCAAGTATCTGAAGCCCGTGGTTTGTCGTGACGAGATAGGCCCGACTGGCATGCTGCTCAATCTGGTCAGCCTGCGCGATGGACAGAATTTGGGTCCCCTCAGGCTCTTGAAAGAGCAGCTGAAATTTACGTTCTTCAATAGGCAGAAAACGCCCGGTGGCGTCGAACGACACCAGGCGGTAGATCCGATGACGGAACGCATAAATATCCATCACGGGCGCCGAAGGGAACGCGATCGGCTCATCGTCGAACGGCTGCGGCGTTCCGGAAGAAATCGGCGTATAGCCATTCAAACCAAATCTTCCCACGAGACGACGGCTTTCCTGAGAATACACCTCAATCCAATGCCGTGAGCGCACGTAGAACCAGTTAAGCTCCGGTTCGTTTGTCTCCTGATAGGCGGCAACCGGGATTATTCGCGAATGTGCGACGCTCGCAGAGATGCCTGCAAAAACACTCAGGCTATTGGAATTAGAGATTTCCCCCCTGGCCATTCCGGTGCGAGGATCGATAGGATACTTTCTGCCATCAACTCCAGTAATGTCCACCAGCCGATAGTCACTGCTCGTTCCTGGCGTCAGAACATAATTGCCCTGGACAATATGGTTCGGCGCAATGACAAAATGGTTTGTCATTGTCGACACACGGACGATGGGATGCGCTGACCGGTAGACGCCGTCAATAGCGGCGACCGCGCCAAGGCTAATTGCAAGAAACGCCGCGTAAAG
>JAOQAA010000271.1 GCA_025963815.1 Capsulimonas sp. | reverse complement strand
ATCGAATTAGGGGATCTCTCTTTGCTTCGATCTTATCTGAGAGGTTTTTACGGGCAAAGTTGCAGTGAATTTCCATGCATACAGATACGGCGCGCGGTTGCACGGCTCCTGCCCATTATGCTATAATAACTCCTCGTTGAGGGCCCATAGCTCAACGGTTAGAGCAGCCGGCTCATAACTGGTTGGTTGGGGGTTCGAATCCCTCTGGGCCCACTTTTCCCCTCACCTATCCTCGATTAATCATCAGGCGTCTGTTTGCGCTCGGTAGGCGCTGGGCGTCACGCCGAACACCGACTTGAACCGGCGCGCAAAATAGTTCGCATCTGGCCATCCCACCCGAACGCCGATCTCGCTGATTGGATGATCGGTCGCAATCAAAAGGGTGGCGGCGAGTTCCGCCCGATGCCGGGCCAAATACTGCATCGGCGATCGTCCCGTCGCAGCTTTGAACAGGCGGGTCAAATAGGAAGGATTCAGCCGGGTGAGTTCGGCGAGGCGGGTAAGATCCCATTCCTCGTCGCAGGAATCTTCCAGAAGCTGCATCCCCTGACGCACGGCGGCGTGTAAGCCCCCTTCTCGTTTCCGTTCGTTCGGATAGATGCATTTCCCCAGATAACCGAGCAGCACCAGCAGGCGCCCCGCCCGTACTGTGAATGGCTCGTCGGGAAAATTCGACAGCGGGCTCAAATTCGCCACGGCGCCTTGCGTTTGTTCTTCCGTCAGCCTGCGATGCAGAACGCCGCGCACTTGCGGCGCCAGCGGCTCCACCCACAGGAGCTTGGACACCGCCGCATCGTCCCCCAGGAGCGCAAGCTCGCGCCGCAGCAGTTGAGGCGCGCAGCAACAGTTGTAGACATGCAGGTTCCTGCAGTCCAGATACTCATGCCACGCCCCGGGGCGTAATACGAAAAAGTCCCCGCGCTGGATCTTCTGAGCGCCATGGATAGAAATATGCGTTCCCGTTCCGCCGGCGACAAGCACAAGCTCCAGGAAGTCATGGTCGTGCGCGTAATTGTCTCCCTCCATGATAGGATCGCCCACAAAGAGCCGCGCCCCTTCGTCGCTAAAAAAGTCTTCTCTCGACAAGTGAAACATTCTCACGCCACGCATGCTCGTATTATGGAATATTGCGGTAGAGATGTCAATTTTGTGCTATTACCGAGGCAATACTGTCCTCACGGCGTCGGGCAGTACAGTGGTATCATTGTCCATGCGATTGGAACGAGAAGGCGAGATGTAAGATGTTAAACCGACGATCTTTTTTGCTGCTTGGCCTGAGCAGCGCGCTGCCCAGCTGGCTGCCGCTGAAGGCGCGCCCCGTGAAAAACAAAACCACCCCACTCATCCTGGACCGTCAGGCGCTTGTCACTCGGCATAATGTCCGGCGAACGCAGCTCAGCACGCGCAGTCCGCTTCAGGTGGGCAACGGAAGCTTTGCATTCGGCGCCGATATCACGGGTTTACAGACATTCGTCTCGTTCAACACGATGTCGGATTGGGGATGGCATGCCTCCCCGCTGCCGACCGGTCAGAAGCCTTCGGATTTCCGGGGAACGGTCTTTGAGACGCATGGCCGCCCCACGCGTTATCCCAGCTGGAGTAAGGAGCAGCCGGAGCTTGGCGCCTGGCTTTACGACAACCCCAATCGGATTAATTTAGGCCGCATCGGCCTGGTCCTGAACAAAGCCGATGGCTCGGAAGCGTCGGTGAACGATCTGACCGATTGCGTGCAGGACCTCAACCTCTGGAGCGGGACCCTGGACAGCCGGTTCCAGCTGGAAGGCCAGCCGGTGCGCGTCGAAACCGCGTGCCACCCCGGCCAAGACACGATCGCCGTCCGTATCCACTCTCCTCTAATCGCTTCGGGGCGACTGTCCGCCTTTCTGCACTTTCCACGCGATGACGGACGGGAGTTCGCGGACTATGTCGGCGCTTGGGACGGCGACGGCCAGCATCAGTCCGAAATCGTCGCGCAGCATGCCCAGCGAGCCGATCTCGTACATCGCCAGGACGAAGCACAGCACCACGCCGCGCTGTGCTGGGGACCGAAGGTAAACTTCCAGCCGCCCACCGCGCCAATGGCGGCGCAGCCACTGGCGATCACCAAGGCGGAGTACGGTTCGGGTGAGCATCAAGCCGACGTGACCGCGCTGCTGCAAAAGGCGATCCGCGACAATCAATTGTCGATGGATGTCACGAACGATACGATGGGCGGCGATCCCGCGCTCCACGATCCGAAGAGCCTGCGTATCGACTATACGCTCGGCGGCAAAACCCAGCACACGGAAGTGGGCGAAAATGCAAACCTGAGCATCCCGCCGCACCCGAGCCGCCATCGTTTTACACTGACGGGCAAGGGCGACACAATGGAGTTCATCTGCTCCTTCACGCCCGGCGCCTCACCCAAAAAGCTGCCCACAGTGGACGCTGTCTTTGCAGCCGCAAAGAAGCACTGGCCCGACTTCTGGAACTCTGGCGGTGCGATCGATCTTTCCAAAAGCAAAGACCCGCGCTGGAAAGAGCTGGAGCGCCGGATCGTCCTGTCTCAGTATCTGATGGCGGTGAACGAGTCGGGAGATCTGCCGCCGCAGGAAAGCGGCTTGGTCAACGACGGCTGGCATGGCAAGTTCCATATGGAGATGTATTGGTGGCACGCCGCCCACTACGCCCTCTGGGACCGCTGGCCGGTTCTCGACCGCAGCCTGGGCGTCTACAAGCGTTTCTTGAAGTCCTCGAAGGCCCGCGCAATATCGGAGGGAGTTCAAGGGGCGCGCTGGCCGAAAATGACGACGGGCGAAGGCTGGGAATCGACGCATCCCTGCAACGCTATGCTGATCTGGCAGCAGCCGCACCCGATGTTCTTCGCCGAATTGGACTATCAGGCGCACCCGACCAAGGCGACGCTGGAGAAGTGGCGCGAGATCCTTTTCAACACCGCCGAATTTCTCAGTTCGTTCGCCTTCTGGGACGAGCCGACGAAGCGTTATGTGCTCGGCCCTCCGATCTACATCGTCTCGGAGAACACCGAGCCGACGGTGACGCAGAACCCGACGTATGAATTGTCCTACTGGCGCTTCGGCTTGCGGATCGCACAGACCTGGCGCAAGCGCCTGGGACTCGCACCCGATCCCGAGTGGGAAAAGGTCCTGACGGGACTGGCGCCGCTGCCCGTGGAAGATGGGCTCTATATCCTCCACGAAGGCGTCAAAGACATGTGGACGAAGTATAACTTTGAACACCCCGCCCTGATCGGCGTCTACGGCATGCTGCCCGGCGACGGCGTGGATGTTCCAACGGCTCGCAAGACTTTGGACAAAGTCTCCCAAACCTGGAATCTCGAACGCACCTGGGGATGGGACTTCCCGATGCTGGCGATGGCCGCCGCCCGCGTGGGCAAGCCATCGCAGGCCATCGACTTCCTGCTGCATCCGTCGAGCGGCTTTCAGTTTGACGACGGCGGCTACTGTACCGGAGGCCCATACCCTTATTTCCCCGCCAACGGCGGCCTGCTCTATGCGGCGGCGATGATGGCGGCGGGATGGGACGGCGCGCCGAACCGCCACGCCCCCGGCTTTCCCGACGATGGGCAGTGGACGGTGCGCTCGGAAGGCTTGAGCCGCGCCCTCTAGTAAAGGTCTAACTATGCTCACCGATCCCCAGCTTCTTGCCTCGGATATCGTCGCGAATCGCACGATGAACCGAGGCCGCGTTCTCTCCGGTGTCAACTCCTACGAACGGGAGTTAGGCTTCGCCCCCATCGACTGGCTGCTCACCCGGCGGCGCGCCCATGGCCACGCCGTCTGGGTGGACGCCTGCTGCGGCGAAGGTCTCGCACTGCTCCACGCCGCAACTCGTCTGCGTGACCTGGGAGTTTCGGAGGAGATCACGCTGATCGGCGTCGATCTCCTGGGCGCCTTCCCCGCGCATGATTTCCCCAATTTGACCTTTGTCGAGACGGACGTGACGAAATACGCCCCGCCGGCGAACACGGATCTTGTGACCTGCATCCACGGCCTGCATTATCTGGGCGACAAATTGGGATTTCTGGAAAACGCCTATGCCGCGCTCGGCGACGGCGGGATGTTCTGCGGACAGCTCGACGCTGAAAACGTCCGCAGTCACGATCCAGAGCTCGCTTGGCCCGCCATGCTGCGGCGCGCGAAGCGCGGCGGGATCGACGCGGCGCTTCGGAAGCATGTGCTGAAGATCGTCAAGAGCGGCGCGGCGATGCAATTTGGGCTGCAATACGCAGGCGCGATGGTGTCCGAGAAGCCGAACTATTCTGGGATTACAGTAATTGATTCCTGGTACGGGGTGTAAGGGATCCCTCCCATAAACTCACGATATCGCTCGACAGCCCCCTCAACTGCCCGCTCTTGCTCATCCGTCCACGGCGTAAACGGCCTCGTGTCCACCATTACGGAATCCCGCACGATCACTCGCCCCCAAGTCCCAATCGCCCTTCCCCCAGACACGACCAGCGGCGTGAAGATCCCATTCTTCGGCGTAAGCGCCACCATTTGCTCGCTGGGAATGACAGCGCTCCGGTCGGCGTAGCCCAGGGAGTATTCGTCGAACCCGGGCAGCAGATACGCCGCTTCTTCTCTCGTATTGGAATCCGTCTTCGATGGAGACGTCCAGTAGTGGACGTCGTCAAACGTGACGCGTTCGAGATCGCGCTCGATTGTTCCGAGCGCCGCTTTGGACGCAGTGAGCGACTGTCCCGACCAGCGGGCGAAGTCCACAACGGTCGCGGGGCTATGGCTTTGAAAGTAGCGGCGCGCGAGCTCCGCCGACGCTTCGTCGCCGTCGAAGGCGCAGACTCCCGGCGACCATTCGTCGAGCAGGGCGAAAGTGAACTCTTTACTGCGGCGAGTCGCGTGGCAGATCACCCCATCCAATGCCGCCTGGTACAGCAGATAGTTGGGGCGCGTTCCCGCCGTGGAGACGCCGCCGGACTCGACGGCGGTCAGCAGTTCGGTGCGTGACAGACAACGCCCGCCTTCCAGCGCCCAGACCATCGCCGCCGCGCTTTTGGCGAACTCGGACTCCGTCAGGCCCGCCGCCCGGCAGGCGCCGGCGAAGCGGGGCATCACGCGCGGCGCGAGCAGCTTGAGGATCCAGCGCACGTCGCCGGCGGCGAGAAAGTGCAGCGTTCCGCGCAGCGATGTCGTGCGCACGATTGCCCTGTCGGCGATGGCGCGCTCAATATCAGCGTCGGCGGCGCCGGGGAGGCGCAGCCCGAGCGACCATTTGGCCCCGGCGTAATCCTGCGCCTGGGTCGCCCCCATCCACGCCGCGACTTCACCGACGGTCTGGAAGTCATGGCGGGCGATCTGCTGCCGGGCGAGACGCATGGCTAATAATGGAGGGGGGCGCATGGGCATCCTATTTCAAAACGCCCAAGATGGACGCGATGTAGTTGATCTGGCCTTCATGATACGACATATTCCAGTAGCAGTATGAAACGGTAAAAGAGATCGGAAATTTTCCGGGCGTAAAGGGCAATTCCACTTCCTCATTCAAACGGTCGTCGGGAAGATCGCGCACGGCGGCGCAGAACCGTTCGGTGTTGGTTCGCAGCAGGGCTTCCAGCGTCTCCCACTCGCCGTTCATCAGCTCCGTTTGCGCCTGCATAAAATCTTCCAGCGTTCCAGACG
>JAOQAA010000247.1 GCA_025963815.1 Capsulimonas sp. | reverse complement strand
GAGCGACAGGTTGTTCAGCGTGAAGGTGTGCGCTGAGATAGATAGGAAATCATATGTGGGTGAAGACCAAGAAGCATTTACTGAATCTGGCGATGGTCGAGCGGATCTCGCTGTTCCGTACGACAGTCTCATTTTGGGGACCAACGTCGGCGCGAACTTCGGAGCATGGGGGAGAGAACGAAGCCGAGATTGGGGTCATGGAGTTTCCCACGAGTGAAGAAGCGGAACGGGAATACGAGCGGCTCACCGAAATGCTGATCCATCCATAGACGCCAGAGAGGAATTTACGCCCATCCCTCACGCACGAACCTGGATATGGCTTGCTTGGTCGCTTTGCTTAAGGGGCCGCAATGGCCGACGCCAGGCAGCTCAATGTAGATGAAGTCATGGCCGGCCGCGCGCATCCGTGCGGCGAAGACGTCGGAATGGCGTGACTTCGCGACGGCGTCGTCCCGGTCGCCGTGGATCACAAGATAGGGGATGCGTGGCATCCTGTCGGTTTGTCTCGCCGGCGAATTGGCAATGAGCGCTTCCTGAATGTCGTCGTAGGACTGGTAAGCCGCGTGGAAGGTGCGCGGCAGGTCCGGCCGCTCGCCGTAATGGTAAAGCAGATCGCAGACGGGGCTGAGCGCGTAGCAGCGGGCGACCCGATGGCGTGAATTCATCGTGTAGGCAAGCGCGCCGTGTCCGCCCATGCTTCCGCCCGTGGCGACAATTGGGGTTTGTGGCGGCAAGCCGTACTTGAGAAAGACGGCGTCCAGCAGTTCATCGACAAACGCCACGGTCTGTGGGTTCATCCAGGCCCATGGACTATAGTAAGGGAAGACGACGAGACCGCCGGCGCTCGCCCACTCCCGCTCCTGATCGCCGATCCAATCTTTGAGGCTCGCTGTGCCGCCTAGGCCGGCGAAGCTGAGAATGACGCCGCGAATGGGGCCTCGGAGCGACTTGTGTCCGATCCAGGCGACGTTTTCAACGAGCTCTTCCTTCAACCACTTCTTCCTTTACCCACCAACTCCTGATTCTTGCGAACGGTCGCAAGCGCGGACTTTAAGATTGAGCCAATACGATCCCACGGATTTCGTATTTTGTCTCAGGCTCTCCCATCGTTTCGATCGATTCCAGGATAGAATGGCACATGCGAATATTGTCCGGATGCAGCTTGCCGACGAAGATATCCCCTTCGGTATTGGCCGCGTCAACCGGATGCAGGCCGTACGCGAAGCCTTGGGTCGCGTCTGGGAAATGGATCTTGATGTCGTGCGCGAAGACCTGCCCCACCTTGAGCCTCGGCTCGCCCCGTTCCTCGGCCACCAAGCCCTGAATGCGGATGCCCTGCGGCCCGTCGCCCGTGACGGCCGGCTGGATCGTCAGCTTCAGCTCCGCAGCGTCCTTCACGAACGCCTCCTTATTTCGATAACTCGCCATAACTTATTCTGATATCCTTTGGAATGATTATCTCCGGTATTGCCGTGATGAGTCAATCCACAAAAGATGGATTGCAATCATAGAGACAGGATATTCGTGATTGAGAAACGAATATTCGTCTGGTCGCTTTCTTCTTAATTCCGTTCATCAAAGGACATACGCCAAATGACGCCACGAACCGGACGACGAACGCAAGACCTGGAACTGCACTTCGACCCGACCCGCCCGGATCTTCGGACGCGGCGTCCGTATTACCTCATTCCGCTGCTGGAGATGGATCTGTCAGGAAGCCGGCGAACCGAGATCAAGCGCATGATCCTCGCGGAGGCGGAGGCGCGCCGCGCGGAGGGACGGGGGATTTCGGATATCTTTCTGTTCAGCCACGGCTGGCACCGGAATTTCTTCAGCGCCGTCTCGGCGTACGACCGGATCTTCAGCCGCTTTCTGACTCTCATGCGCCGTGGGCGCATCCAGCCTCCCCCGGACTTCCACCCTCTGTTTTTGGCGGTGCACTGGCACTCGGACACGGGGCAGGATGGCTGGATAGACCGCAGCGGGCGCCGGGTCAAAAGCAGCTTCATGCAGAACGTGCAGACCCACTTTGAGCCGGGCGGCGATCTCTCGGATTTTCTCAACGACTTTGAGGAGATCTACGAGCTATTTTCTCAGGTTTCCTCGCCGGACATCAGCATTCAAGATTCTGGGATGGACGCACGAGCGCGGAACTTGACGACGCGTCTCGATCACCACCGCCTGCGCGGGGTTCCTCCCGCCAAGCCGGGAGGCGAACCGCTGCCGGGAGAAAGGGAGATGCTGGCCTGGCGCTGCTACCAGGAGGCGGAGGCGAAACGGGTGCTGATCGATCAGGGCGACAAGCCGGCCCGCTACAATAATCCACTCCTGGCGCTGTCGACCCTGCTCAAGTTTATCGTCAGCGCCGTGGGCGCGGCGGCCTTGATCGGATTCCTGACGTATCAGATGTCGCCGGTCTGGGGCGCGCTCAAACAGTTCTGGAAGACATTAAACGCGCAGTCGTCCTCGGGAGGGATCAGCGGAACGTATTGGCCGCTGCCGCAGATCGCCGGATTTGTCTGCGGCGCCGCTCGCTGGGGCGTGACGCACTATCAGGCCTGGGTGGATGGACTGGCGCAGGGTATCCGCCGGATCGATCCCAACGATATGGCGTTCGCGGCGCAGGCGAGCTTGATCGCGAACCTTCTGCTGTCGCTGCTTATCGTTCCCACGCTGGCGCTGCTGCTGTCCATCGCGCTGATGAGACTCCTGAAGCCGTTCAAGGCGAGCGGGCCGCCGTTTCTGGCGGTCTTGGCCTGGCTTCCGCTGCAGCTGACGCTGGCCGCTCCGATCCTGACAATCGCGGGCGCCACATTCGTCTTTCGCACCTGGATCATTCTGCTTGCGCCAATCCTGGCGCACTTCGGCCATCCGCTGCTGGCGAGCGGCGCCTTTTGGGTGAGCTTCGGCGCGGCGACCGTTTCGCCGTTTTTGCGCTCTCGCCAGTCCTTTCTGCTCGGCGCCGTCGGTCTGGCGCTGCTTGCGGCTGGGTTGTTCGCTATGGGGAATGGTTTGGTGGCGTTCGACTTCATCTGCGCCTCATTAGGAGCGGCCGTCTTCGCTGCGTCTTTGCGGTTCAGCCTGCCACTGGTGAGCGTGTTCACCGAACGGGTGAGCCGATACGATGTTGTCGGCGGGCGGCGCGTTCCCAGGATCGGACTTCTGACGCGCGATCTCCTCGCTGGCCTCGCCCGCCTGCCGATCTGGGCCCTGCGGCAGGCGATCCCGGCGGACAGCGGCGTTCACAATATGACTCAGGGGATCGAGAACCAGCTGGCGTTCTTTGAGATGCAGCGCAAGGGTGTCCGCGCCGGAATTGAGGCTGCGGATTTCATGGATGATCTGCTCAATACGGACAAGGACCTGGGGGATGCCCGTGTGCATCTGATCGGTCACAGCTTTGGCGGTTTGGTGATGGTCAATCTCGCGCGCCATCTGGGCGGTCCGGTTCAGACGCTTTGTTTGCTGCAAGCCGCCATCGCGAGCGCCTGGTTCGATCGGGAAACTGAGCTGATGGGACGGATCCAAGGCGCGCTGGCGTGTGTTTTTTCGGGATACGACACCGCCAACGGCTTTTACTATCCGTTTTCCAACGGAGGTCGGCTCGCCGCGGGCTATGTCGGCCTCTGCGACTGCCCGGCGGACCCTCCCGCGAAGCCCGTCCCGCTAGGAAAGGACGGCCTCTTCGCCTCGCTTTCTGAGCCGCCGCGCTTGAACGAGGAGATAAGAAAATATCTGCGTGATGAAAAAGCGCGCACCGGCAAGCCCGCGCCTTGGGGCAAATCATTAAATCTGGACGCCAGCCGCCTGATTTATGAAGGCGATCCTAAGCTTGGCGGTGGGCACGACGATATCTTCAAGGACGATGTCGTCCACCTGATGTGGGCGACCATGGAAGTGGATGGGGCGGCCATCGCAAAACCCTGAGCCCAAGATCGTGAAGGAATAAGAACGGCCCCCAACCCCCAATCCTGGGGGAAGAGGCTGGCGGGGCGATTGTTAATCTTGTCGTACGCCCCAAGACATAAACAGAAACGCCCTCGCAAAACTCCTCCCCCAGGATTGGGGGCAGGGGGCCGAATCCGACTGCAAAATCAAGGAGCGAGAACGTTATGAGTCCATGGCAGTTGTGTTTGATCGGCGTCGGCGGCGCGGTAGGCGCGCTGGCGCGGTATTGGCTGGGAAGCTGGGTGATGGATAAGATCCCGGGCGCGACATTCCCTTGGGGGACTTTTTTGATCAACGTGACCGGCTCGTTTATCCTTGGGCTGGTGATGACGCTGCTGACGGAGCGGGTGCTGACCAGCCCGAACTGGCGTCCGCTGATCACCATCGGGTTTGTCGGCGCCTACACCACGTTCAGCACGTTCGAATATGAAACAGCGCGGCTTGCATCATCGTGGCAGGCGATGGCGAACCTGCTCGGCAGCGTCGCCGCCGGCTACGCCGCCGTGTGGGCGGGGATCAGGCTCGCGGCATGGCTGTCGGCGGCGCTGGCGCGAGGGTAGCAAGCGGGGTCGGTTCCCTAACGATTTCCAAGCGTGAGGCCATAATAAAGACAATTGTCTTGCCCATTTCGCACGGAATCGATACGAACCCATGAATAATCGACACTTGGTTGGCCGTCTCGCGTCATTCGGTCTGGCGGCGGTATTGCTCACGCTGGCGAGTTTCGCCGTTTGGACCGCCGTGACGACGCAGCGCCTGGCGTCGCATGCCCGCATCGCCGTGGAGATGAGCGATGTGTACCAGCAGGCCCGGTACGCCGTAGGCGAGGAGGAGACGGGCGAGCATCGATACTTCATGCGGCCTTCTCCGGAAGCGCGCCAGCAGTATCGGCAAACCGTTCAGGAGCTGACAGCGTATCTCAGTGCCGCCGCGCATAAGGACGGCGTTCACAATCCCCCCCTTGCTCCCCTGCTGCTGAAGCTGCATGAGCAATATTTGAAGGCTTCTTCCGAGATGTTCGATGCGGTCGACGCCCATCGCATGGACCGAGCGCATGCCATTGACATGGCGCGCGCCGATCCGGCGTTCTCACGTATCGAGACTCTGATCAACCGGGAGGCCAACGAGCACCATGCGGAAGCGCTGCAGGCGATGAAGGATCTGGACCATACTCAGCGCCGCTCCGTGGGGCTGACGCTGATCATGTTCACTGTAGGGCTGGCGCTGCTAACGCTCTGTTTCCGAATTTTAAAAGAACTGGGAACGTCGGCCTTGCGTCAAACCCAGGCGTCGCTCAGCGACGC
>JAOQAA010000232.1 GCA_025963815.1 Capsulimonas sp. | reverse complement strand
TATCCACGACGAGTAAGAAACCATTAAGATCTCTATATTGCAACGACGTCCTTTAGACAATAAATGTTCAAAAAATCATCAACACTTTAATATACCCATTCGAGGCCGGTTAATGCCCATGATAATTGCGTGTTCGAAGGAACATTTTATGTTACAATAGAGGTCATAAAAGTGATACTCCCCGCAGCCGCCAGCGGCAATTCTTCGCAAGGATCGTACGAATGCTTCAGTTTTACCGAACCCTCCACCACTGCGCCTCGCTGCTGCTCGCCGGCGTCGCGTTCATGGGCTTGAGCGCGCACGCTCAGCCTACCGCGAACGTCGCCGTTACGGGCAGCCCGAGCGCCCAGCGCGGCGCACTGATGGAGCGCGCCACGCCGGCGGCAAGCGATACGCTCCATCTGGTGTTCGCGCTTTCGAGCCGGCGACGGGCGGCGCTAGATTCGTTTGTCCAGTCGCAGTACGATCCGTCTTCGCCGAACTTCCACCGCTGGCTCACGCCGGACGAGCTCGGAGCGCGGTTCGGAGCGGACGATTCCGATGTGGACACCGTCACGCAATATGCAAAGTCGCAGGGGTTCGCGGTCACGCAGGTCTGGCCAAATAAAATGTTTGTTTCAGTGGATGCCCGCACGGCGGATGCTGAGCGCGCATTCGGCGTGAAGCTGCATGGCTATCTCCGGCCGCAAGTCGAAATCGCCGCCGGCCTGCCGGCGACGTTCCATGCGCCGGACCGCGCTCCGGCTCTGCCGTCCGAAATTGCGGGACGCGTTCAGGGGCTGTTCGGTCTTTCCAATGAAGCCGCCGCGCGGCCCGCCTTGGCGCCCGGCCGAGATCTAACCACTTTAGCAACGCCGTTGGCGACGCCGCTTGCCGTCGCGCCGCACGTCGCGACATTGACCACTCCCGCGACTCCCAGCACGCTTGCCGCTTACTACGGCTTCGATCGTCTGCATCTACATGGGATCAACGGCGACGGGCAGTCCATCGCCATCTTTTCGCCCACACATTACAGCGCTGCGGACTTCGCGTCGTTCCGATCAACCTACAGTCTTACCGGAACGACGGTGACCGAGGTGTTGGTCAACGGAGGACCGACGGATTCCGACGGCGCAGACGAGGCTGCGCTGGACCTGGACGTCATTGTCGGACAGGCGCCGCACAGCCATATTTACCTTTATGAAAGCCCGAACGACAGCAATTTGGCGATCTGGAATAAAATTGCTTCGGACAATATTGCAGTGGTCTCAGTGAGCTGGGGCAACAGCGAGCAGGACATCACGTCGGCCTACGCCAATTCCGTCAATACGATTTTGCAGCAGATGTCGGCGCAGGGGCAGAGCGTCTTCGTTGCGACCGGCGATTTCGGCTCGTTTGACGGGAACAATATCACCCCGTCCGTCGATTTCCCCGCATCCAGTCCCTATGTCACCGGTGTCGGCGGAACATCCATTCCGAACGGCGTTACGGAAACCGGCTGGTCCGGTTCCGGCGGCGGGCTAAGCGTATTTTTCAGTCGTCCGTTCTGGCAGGCCGGCCCCGGCGTCATCAATACCAGCAGCACCGGTTTCCGCCAGCTTCCGGATATCGCCACGCTCGCCGATACGGCGAACCCAGGCTATCGGATTTACAGCGGAGGAAGGCTGCGGATATTCGGCGGCACCAGCGCCGGCGCTCCATTGCTCGCCGCGGCGAACACGCTGATCAACCAGGGCTTGAACGGCCGCACCGGTCAGCTCACGCCGAAGCTTTATCAGTTCGGCGGGAACACGTCGAACGCGCCGCAGGCGTTCACCGATATTCTCTCGGGCGGCAACGGGACCTTTTCCTGTACGGCGCACTGGGATTATGTGACGGGCTGGGGAAGCCCGAAGGTGGCGGGATTGTATTCGCTGATCGTGCCGACTCCGCTTGGCCCCGATCCGCCGGTCATTTCTCAGCTGACGCCAAGCTCCGCTCCGGCGGGAAGCCTGGGCGTGACCATCACCGTGACAGGAACGAACTTCACCGCATCCTCCATCGTGCGCTGGAACGGAACGGCGCTGCCGACGCAGGTCGTTTCTTCTACCTCGCTGACGGCGACCGTCCCGGCGTCGTTTCTGACGGCCGTGGGAACCGCCGCGATTACCGTTTCCGACCCGAGCAGCGCGACGCCAGCCGGCCCGCTGACATTCACGATCACAACGCCGCACTCGTTCGCGCCAGGACTGCAGATGATCTCGGCGCCTTACGATTACACGGGAACGCCCTTCACCACTCTCTTCGGAAGCCTCACGGTGAAGGTCGCGACGTGGGAGCCGGCCACTGAGAACTATGTACTGAACCCAACGCCTCCGGCGGACACATTCCACCTCGGGCGCGCTTACTGGGTGCGGCTGGGCGCCACCGCGAACCTCCCGGCCCTAGGAACGGCGGCCCCGGCGAACACTCCATACGCCGTCCCCATCGCCGCCGGCTGGAATATGATCGGCGATCCGTTCAACGCCTCCGCAGCGATCAGTTCGCTGCAAGTCACAGCGGGTGGGACTACCAAGTCTTTCGCAGCAGCGGTCACGGCGGGAACCGTCAGCGGGACCCTCTACCGTTACGACGCCGCGCTGCACTATTACATCGGGCAGACAAGCGGGGCGCTGGCGCCGTTCGCGGGCTATTGGATTTACGCCGCCCAACCGTGCAGCCTTGTGTTCCCAGCGCCATAGATTCCCGTCACGCCTCTCATTCTTGAGTTCGTCACGTTTTTGGCGTCAATCGTCACGGCGCCGTCACGATTGAGCCGCTATACTGGTGACAGATCGCAATTCATGGAGACACACATTTTAAGTGAGAGGCCGCCCGCCCTTGCGGTTTTGTTTTCCCGGCGCCATCGTTTCCAGCCGCGGCGGACTGGAAACCTGGTAATTTTACGGTTAAACCGATCTATGTACCCAAAATAATCATGGGTGAACTCACTAAAATTTATAATCCTGGTAAGAGTCTGGATTAAATTTTCGTGAATCGTGATATAATGACTCCGTGTAGGCATAGATGTCCGCCTGCTTCAAGTAGTAGCGATCTCTTCGCCCAATTATTTTTTGTCCCTTGTCATTTTAGGGCGAATGCTTAAGAAAGATACAATGATCCGCAAAAATACAATCTATACCAGGCCGCTTGCGGGCGCCGCTTTGGCGATGTCATTGAGCTTGCTTGGAACCGGCGTGAATGCGGCGAACGGCTCACAAGGCGTTCCACCCGCGTCGTTTATCAATTATCATGTCGATACAGTCCAGCAGCTTTCGCAGCAAGTCGAGCTCGATCCGAAGGTGCGAACCCAGCTGGCGCGTCACTTCCATATGACTGGCCCGCAGCTTGTGACCTATATCAACAAGCATCTGAAGCTGAAGCGCCTGAGCACGTCGAAAAAGTATCGCGTATACTGCGTCGACCGCCATGGACGCGAGTTCTACATCATGACCCGCCTTCCGGCCGGCACCCCCGTCTTCGTCTCGAAGTCGACCGGGCAGCCGATCCTGAAGGTGGCCTGCGGCAACCCCATGGTTTCCGTTCTGCCGCACGCCGACATGGAGAGCACCCCGGCCCCGGGAACCCTCCAGGGCAAAAAGAAGCAGCTGGCGTCCGACCTGACGCCGTCGCCCTTCGACACGCTCAACGGCCATAACCAGCACAGCGAAGATTCGGATATCGTTTCTCCGGGACCGGGCGAAGTGCTCGTCACGAAGAACATCCCCGATACGATCACGGAGCGGTTCTTCACGCCTGATGTCATTCCTGAGACCATTATCCATGGCGGCGGCTTCAGCCCGTTCTGGCTGCTCCCAGTGGTTGGCGGCTTCATTTCGAACACCACCGGCGGCTCGACCGGAACCACGACTGGGACGCCGAACGGAACCACGACCGGCGTCACGACCACTGGCGACACCACAACCGGTGAAACAACCACTGGCGACACAACCACAGGCGGAACGACGACTGGTGACACCACCACCGGTGGAACGACAACCGGCGACACCACGACCGGCGGAACAACCACTGGCGACACAACCACAGGTGTGACCACGACCGGCGATACGATCGGCACGACCACCACGGGCGATACGACGGGAACGACCACGGGCAATACGAATGTTCCTGAAGGTGGTTCGGCTCCCGCGATCATGATCGGTGTGATGATGCTGGCCGCATACGGCTTCATCCGCCGCCGCAAACTCTCTTAACCAAAATAAAAACGCGGAGGAGCCAAATTTTGGCTCCTCCGCGTTTTTAATTGTCTGAACCTACCGGCTTCCGATCAAAAGATATTCACGACCCGGCCCGCCAGCAGCACGATGACGGCCAGCGAGATGAGCGACTGGATCATCATCAAGACCTTCGACCAGCGCGTCAGCACCAGGGTATCGGTGGGTGAAAAGGCCGTGCTGGTGTTGAACGCCAAAAACAGGTAGTCCACAAACGTCGGCGCCCAGTTCTCCTCGCCCGCCAGACGCCGCGCATCCTCGCTCATTGTCATCTGCGGAAAGAGAAAGGCGCCGTCCTTGTGCCCCAACGTCCGTCCGCGTTCAAACGGGCCGCCGGCGTCCAATCGCCAATACCACTGCGCGAAGACGAGGACATTGCTCGTCCATAGCGCCACCGCGGACCGCAGCAGCTGCATGGGAGTCTCCGTGTGCATCGGCAGCGCATGCACCAGTCGGACCAGCGAGACCACCATCGAAAGCGTCAAAATCCCCAGCGTCAGAAAGCCCATCCGGCGATGCGCTTCATGATGCCCAATTCGTAAGGCGAAGAGGCTCGGAATCAGCATCACGCAGACAAAGGCAAGCTGCAATCCGCGCGGTCCAAGCAAAAGACTTTCCGGCAGCGCCATATACAGGCTGCCCAATGCAAGCATCGTCAGCACGATAGGCCAATGCGGCTCCGGCGCATCGCCCGCATCCAGATCCTCGTGAGAAGCGTCGTTCACAGCCGTCATTTACGATTGCCCCTCAACAAAATCTTCGGTCATTCAAAATTCCGCACGCATTGCCACAGACCCGCCGGGGGAACGGCAAAGGCGTGAAGCCCCGCGCAAAGCGTAATGCGCTCATCGCGCAAAAGCTCTCCCCGGCAATCGAACACCTGAAGCCGCCGCTCCCCGAGATCTTCCAGCAGTTCCAGCGCAAGCCGCCCGTTACGAGTTCCATTGACCACAAAAACATCGCGCTCGCCCACGCCGTCCAGCGGCAGCAGGGCGTTCTCGCTGTAAATGGCGGCCACCAGCTCCCGATCCGTGAAGCTGCGGACAATGGGATAGCAGAGATCCGGCTGCAGCGGCTCCAGGCGGCCATGTAACAGCGCGTCCCGATGCACAGTCCAGAAGCCCATCCAGAACCGGAGCATCGCACGATGATCTTCTGGAATACGGTCGAGCAGCACGGAGATTTGCGGAACGGAAAACAGCACGTTCAGCAGCTGAAGCGCAGCCGCTTCCGCCGGCTCCTCCGGGCTCCACATCAGCATGTCGGCGTGCGCGGGCGTATCGCCAGAAAGCAGTCGGATGTCCAGAACACGCAGGCGGTTCGTGACGGCGTCGTTTGGGCAGTCGCCGGCGCGAAACAGATTGCCGTACTTGCGCATCAACGGACCGATATAGCTTTGACGGAACTCAATCATCACATCTGGGTTGATGGCCCGCAGCCGCGCCATCACATCCGCCAGCAGCCGGTCTGCCGCTTCCGAGACGGAGTCGTAATCCCGCCCGCCTCCGATCCGGCCGGCGGCCTCCTCGGTGTCGCCCATCGAATCGACGAAGTCGAGCTTGAACCCGTCCAGCCCCCACTCTCGCAGCGCGCGCTCATAGATCCCGATCAGATATTCGCGCGCCTCAGGAAAGCGCGGATCCAGGATCGCGGCGCCGAAATGGTCGCTGTCGGCAAGAAATTTGCCTTGAAACTTTTGATAAGCGTCACTGTGGCGTCCGATAAACGGCACGGAGTACCAGAGCAAAAACGCCATGCCCTCCGCGTGGACGGCGTCCACAAAGGCGCGCATGTCCGGGGTGCGCTCGGGGCGCCAGTCGCCGCAGTAAGCGTAGCCCCGTGCTCCGTCCAGCGTCTGCCACCCATCGTCAACGATTACGGCGTCGCACCCCAGCGGCTTCGCCAGACGGCACTGCTCCAGCACTGCTTCGGGGGAGATCGCCTGATGGAAACTATACCAGGTCGAGTACATCGGCCGCCGCGCCGTCTCGGGGACATGGCACGGTTCATACCCGGGCAGCCGCGCCCACCAGTCCGAAACGCCGCGCAGCGCGTCAAAATAGGAAATATCACGAGTATCGACCCACAGGGTCAATTCATATCGTTCGATCAGCGGAGAAGGGTCAGCGAACAGCGTCACGGAACATTCGAATTCCGCCGTTTCCTCAATCAGCGCAGCGGCGCAGCGCAGCCCGTGCAGCGCATCGGACGCGGCGAACGTGAGCCGATTGGCTCCCGATTGACTGTAAAGGCAAACCACGGGCGCATGGTTCGTCGCCTTGGAAGGAAACCCCTTGCCCAGGCGATAGGTAATCCCCCGATCACGCCCGGCGGCAGGTGTCCACGACGCCTGAATATCGACATCGGGATGGCTCCAGACGATCTTGACGTTTGGGGGCGGCGCAGGCAGCGCGGCGGTCAGGGTGACCGTGACGGCTTGCAGGCCGCAAGCAATCTGCTCGCGCGACATATTGACTTGGAAGGCGCCAGGGTCGCCCTCCAGACGAAACTCATGACTTGCGGCTGGGAGGATATGTGTGTGTGTCATGGAGATTCGGGACCTATTCCCCCGCCGAAGTAAACTTCGGCCTCCCCTTTTCCCAGCAAGGGGCTAAAGCCCGGAAAAATGGGCGTTCGTAACTGCGGTCCAGGCGAATATTCCGTGTGGTGAGAAGAGTTCAGACAGAGCTAATATCTGTGCAACTCACGACAAAACTTGCCTGGATTGTAATTATCAGCACCCCTTTTCCCGCCCGAAGGGCCTTGCTGGGAAAATGGGAAATCGAGCTTTAGCTCGATGGGGGAATAGGTCCCTCCACCGTCAATACCTTGCGCAGGTTCTTTGCCCAGGATTGCGCCAGCAGATCCGTGCTCGCCATCTGCGCCGCTTCGGCTTCCGTCGGTTCGACAATCAGCACCGGGCGCTCTCCCATCAGGACCAGGGAGGGGCCGTTGACGGGATACGCGGAGAGATCGATGGTCTTGATGGAGTCGGCCGCGCCGGCGCCGAGGCGATGGGAGATGATGTTCAGCCGGGATCCCAGCACATCGGCGTACTCGGCGGCCGTGAAGCCGCCGGGCTGCGGGCCGCGCAGGGTGGCGACGAGCTTATCGCGCAGGTAGACCTGCCCGGTGGCGCCGCCCACCTGGGAGAAATCGTCGGTGACGGTCAATGGGGGATTCTCGGAAACGGTCGGCTCCGGCGCATTATTCGGGCGCCAATTGACGCGCGGAAGGAGCTGCTGCAGCCTCTTCGCCCAGCCTGTCGCGAGTTTCAGCGGTTCGCCCGAACTGCCCGCCGAGATAGCGGTCTGTTTGTCCACTTCGATCAAGCGACGCCCAACAGCGTAGACCACCGGCGGTTTACCCGCCGGTGTGTAAACAACGACATCGGCGGGGGTGATGCCCGGAATGGCCAGCAGACGCGTCAGCCGCTCCTCGATCGCCCCCACCCTTTGCTGCGGCGTCATCCCTCCGACGGATGACCGCAAACGCATTACCACTTCACCGCCGAGCGTGACGTCCGCCGGAGTATCCTGGGCGTAAACACGTCCGACTGCGACAGCCGCCAGCGCCGCCGCGGCCATAATTCTCCGGCAATTCGCCGCACACGCCCCTGCCCAATATGGGACTCCGTTACGCTGTTCCACCACACATCGCACCTCCATAATTCCTAAGCTGCGACTTTCGGCGCGATCGCCCATCGTCGACTGAAATCGCATCACTGCGTCCCAAGGTAATGACTGATACCCAGTTTGCAAGGTTCCCATGCAGGCCTGCGTTTATAAATCTTCCCCAGCGGGAAGAATCTAGTTCACCCTTCTCGTTTGGCGTTCGCCAAAGATAACCTGCGAGTCTCAGCTGCGAAAGAAAGGCTGGAGTTCGATGTCCGAGTATGAACATTCCATCGTGGTCGAAGCCGCGCCGGAGGCCGTGTTCGACTTCGTCACTAACATCCAAAATGCGCCGATACTTATCTCCTCCCCCAGTTCCGCTCAGACCCCGGAAACGGAGCGCGCGCCGTCCGGATGGATGCGTGTTTACCCGGGCGAGTATCTGATGGAGTGGGGCTCCGACGGAGACCAATTTTATTCCGGCTGGCTTCAGATCGACGAAATGGACGACACATTTTCGGAAATCACCATGCACTTGTCCTATCCCAGCCGCCTGGATCTGGGAGCGGCGTCCGTCGATCGAGACCTGCAGTCCGCAATGCAGACAATCAAGCAGCAGGTCGAACGGCGATTGCTAAACTCCGACACCGGCATTCTTTAACCTTCCCTCCTCTCGCGGCGCCGTGCTGCTTAATAATACGCAGCACGGCGTCTTTTCGTCTCTTGATTCCATTCTTCCATTTCTCGCATCAAATCTTCCATTCGCAAAATATGCAATTTATTCACTTGGCTGAAGAGGGCAGGAGATTCGCCGCATTCCCGCGAATAGCCGCCGTAATCCGATCGACGAATGGGAGCCTTCATGACAGTTTCTCGCCGCCCAGCGCGCTGGCGCCTCGCTTTGATCGCTCTGGCGCTTCTGGCTCCCCTCTCCGCGCGAGCCCAGGGCGATGAGCACAAACCAGAAAGCCGCGAACACCAGTTGGCTCACTTTGCGTCGCACGACGGCAATATTCTGTTCCTCGTCGCCGGGGTAGCTCTGCCGCTGATGCGCGACGGCGGACAGGGCAAAGACCACGCGCTCCGCGTCGTGGATAGCCTGGCGACCACCGCGCTTTTGACTGAAGGTCTCAAGGCCCTGACA
>JAOQAA010000223.1 GCA_025963815.1 Capsulimonas sp. | reverse complement strand
GAAAGCCAGGCGATTGTAATAGCGGCTAGGAAAAAAGCAAAACCCACCTCCGTGGGTTAAATACTAGTCGGCGGAGGTGGACTTCGGGTAATTACAAGCCGCGATTTCAATCGCCTGGCTTTCTTACTATGCTTAAGTTACGATATGTCTAAGCTACGCCGTCTCGCCGCGCAGGAGGGTAACGGGGACGATGGTTTCGCGTGGGACTTCGCCGCCCTGGATCTGGGCGCGCAGCACTTCGAGGGCGCGGGTGGCGAGGGTATCCCACGGAACCGCGATTGTCGTCAGTGTCTGCATCATGAGGTTCTGGTCGAGGCTGCCGTCGAAACCCACCACGGCCAGGTCGCGCGGAGCGCGCATCCCCAGCTTGGCGCAGGAGCGCAGAAGGTGCATCGCGCAGGGGTCGTTCCAGCAGCAGGCGGCGGTCGGACGCTCCGGCAGAGCGAGCAAAGTGTTCAGGGTTTCGTCGAGATTGCCGTCGTCTTCCGAGGCGTCCCCGTAGGTGAACTCCCGGTGGATTACGGTGGCGTCCGAAACCCGGCGCTTCGCCATCTCTTCCCGGAAGGTCTCCACACGCCGGTCGACCGAGATCATATGGCGTTCCGGGGCGATATAAGCAATGCGTCGATGTCCGCGCGACCAGAGGTAATCGACCGTCTGACGAATCCCGTCGGTGTCGTCCGCGACGACGCTGGGCAATGAGGGAATGGCGTCGGAAATAGATACAACGGGCAGCGCCGACTGCGCGAGTTCGGCGACCAATGGGTCTTCGGCGCTCGTGTGCAGAAACAGCCCGTCGATCCGTCCGTTGACGAGCTCACCGTAAATATCGTCGGTGTTGCGTCCGTGGAAGACGCCGAGCAGCAGGATATCGACGCGCTTGGCGTCGCAGACCCGCTGCAGGCCGCCGAGCACCGCCGCCATATAAGCGTCGCGCACGCTCATATAGTTATATCCGGTATGGAAGCCGACGATATCCGTACGGCGTCCGCGCAGGGAGCGGGCGATGGCGTTTGGGCGGTAGCCCATCTCACGCGCCGCCTCCAGCACCCGCTGACGCGTTTCCGTGGACGCCCGGTATCCCTGCGTTCCGCTGAGTATGCGCGAGACCGTCGGCTGTGACAGTCCCAGTTTTTCCGCAATATCTTTCGAGGTAACCGGCATTGTTCTAGTTTTCCGCGAACCCCTCATGGGAGAACGACTTGATTGGGATGCGTATCCCTGCGTACATTATTACGTATGAGTGCGACGGGCGTCAAGTTTTGGTTCAAATGAGCTTAAAAGCGATGAATGCGATCCTGTATTTTAAGCGCCTGGTCTTTATCGATACTCGATATCATCCAAATAAAACGTCACGGGATGCCCCTGTCCGGCGACGACCCACACAAATCCCGTCTTGACCCGAGTCAGATCGAGATTGCTCACGTCGATCGAGTACTGTTTCCATTCCTTGGTGAGCGTCACGTTCCCGGTTTTACCGGAGGCTCGGTCGGGAAACTTTTTGTCCGTGCCGATCAGGCCGAACGAGAAGGCGACGACTTCGCCGCCCTGGTCGCCGCGCGCCCAGAAGCTGAGCTGCTTGGCGCCGGTCACGTTCCAGCCGCCAGGCTTTTCGCCCCAGTCGTTCGCGGGACTTTGCCAGACCACGCCACCCCAGTTGTCATTTGCCGTATACTGGACCTTCAAAGATGTTTTGCCCGTATGCGGATTTTCGGCAAAGCCGGGGTCCATTTGGATCGCGCCTGTGTTGCCCATGTATCCCGCAGGAGTGTAAGGCGTGTCGCCGTCGGCTTCGCTGTAGATTACGAGCGGCAGCTTGGCTTTCGTTCCCTCGGCGGACGCGGCGCCGCCGGTGGCGTACAGTGGAATATTCGCGACAGCCGAGGCTTTGTGGCCGTCCGAGATGTATGCGAACAAGCGATACGGGCCGCCCGTCGCCGGCATCTTGACGACAGCGTGCTTGGCGTCGGAGGTTTGGATCGCGTCCGGATAGTCGTCCGGAACGCCTTCTGGCGCGCCGCCGGCGACATGCGCCATGGGATCGCCTCGGAGCACCCATTTCACGGTCAAAGGATATTTTTGTGGGCTGGATGCGGCGAGGGTGGCCTTGACTTCCGAGCCTGCGGGGATTTTGTCTTCACCGTCCAACGCCAGCTTCTCAATGGTCGGGCAAAGGGCGACGGGCGGCTTGCCGCTCCAGAGCTGCGTCATGGCATCCACGGGAGCGAGCTTCGAGCCGTCTGGCAGCAGCATGCCGAACCAGGTCGCCGTTGCTTCCTGTTTGTGGCTCCAGAGGAAAGTGTAGGAACCGAGGGATAGCGGCTGATGGAGGACGCTCTTTTCGTAGGTGTCCCGGTAGAACTTCGACTTTTCCGTGCTGGTCGGCTCGGGCGCGGCGCCCCAATCGTTCGCCTTCAGCTCCCAGGTTCCGGGAGGCCCGAACTCGGTAATGACGAACGGTTTGACTCCGCCGGCCTGCTTGTATCGGTCGGCCACCGAGGGGCCGCCGGCGTAGCTGTTGATCCCCAGGATATCGATATCGGGGCAGTACTTGTTCAGCTGTGCGACTTTATTGCCGCCGACTTCGGCGAATACCGTCATCGTCGGATGGTTCGGGTCGAGCTTCTTCGCCAGCGCCGCGATGTCCTCAACGGCTTTCCACATCTCTAGGTCATCGTCGGACCCGTTCTCCATCTCATTGCCGATCGCCCACATCAGCAAAGACGGCGAGTTGCGATACTTCATAATCGCTTCCTCTGCGGCTTTGTACTGAGCGGCAACCTGCGCGGCGTTATGGTAATCGAACCCCTGGTCCTTGTGCCCGAGCCAGATCCCCGCCGTGACCGTTATTCCCAGCGACTGCGCTTCCGTCAGGATCGGGCCAAGGCCGTCCACGCCCCAGGTCCGGATCGAGTTGCCGCCGCTGGCCTTCAGCAGCTGCCGCGAATCATTCCCGCCCGCGCCCTTGATGAAGTACGGCTTGCCGTCACGCTGAAGCTGGAACCCGCCGCCGCTCTTGACGAGCTTGACGGCGATGGGGGTGTCGTCCGCCGCCCCCGCGGAGCGGGGATAAAGCGAAATTACGGCGGCGGCGCCAAGAACGGGCGCGAGAAACGCGAGGAGGGTACGTGTTTTCATAGTGTTGTTCGGAAGCAAAAACGGGTTTCAGCAAGCGATTTCATAGGTTGCGTATTCGTATAAATTAATTATAACAGAGGGTGTTTTTGCTGTCAAGCGCAATTTCTTGTGCGACCGGAAGATGTGCGGTGGTCTAGGCTCCGAAACTGCGGGCGTCGGGGGTGATTTCGCTGACGTGCATGACGCGGTTGCGGCCGTGTTCTTTGGACCAGTAGAGGGCGACGTCGGAGGCGGCGATCAGGGTCGCCTGGGTATTGATGTCGGAGGAGGTCGTGGATGCGCCGATGCTGACGGTGATGGGGCGGTTTGGCCAGAGGGCGTCGGCGATTGTGGCGCGGTAGCGTTCGGCGACGAGAAACGCGTTTTCGGCGTCGGCGCCGTGGAGGATGATGACGAACTCCTCGCCGCCGTAGCGCGCCACGGTGTCCGTATCGCGCGCGCTTTCGTGGAGCAGGCGGGCGACGGCGATCAGGATTTCGTCGCCGGCGGGATGGCCGTAGGTGTCGTTGTAGGATTTGAAGTTGTCGACATCGATCAGCAGCAGGGACAGCGGCATGCCGCTGCGCTCCTTCATCTGCCATTCGCGCTCGAGCTGCTCGCGGAAGGCGCGGTGGTTGGTGAGGCCGGTCAGACCGTCGGTCGTCGCCTGCGCGTAGAGGCGCGCGTTGGCTTCTTTCAATGCCTGCTGCGTCGCCATCAATTCGTTCTGGCTCGCGGTCAGCGCTTCGTTTCGCGCTTCCAGCAGATCCTGAATTTTTTGCAGGCTCGAATTGCGCCGCCGCAGACGCTCGAGCTGCAGGAATGTCGCGCCAAACAGCAGGCCCAGCACCAACGCCGTGAGCATGGCTTTGAACACTAGCGTTTGGTAGTAGTAGGGGCGCAGGGTGAACGCGAAGCTCTCACGGCCGGACCAGCCACTCTCAGTGTTGATGCAGCGGACGACAAAGTGATAGCGCCCTGGCGGCAGGTTTGTGTAGAACGCCGTGCGGGAGTTGTCGCCTTCGCGCCAGCTGGAATCAAAGCCTTGCAGTTGGTATTCAAAGCGCAGATGGCTGGGATTTCGATAGTCCAGGGCGGTGAAGTGGATCGCGACATCGCCGTCGCCTGGAGGAGCGGTCGCCGGCTTTTCAGTCGAATAGAGACGTCCGTCCACCAGCGCCTGATCGACGAGAACCTTCGCGGGCGTTGTGTCCAGGTCGTTCGGATTGATGCGGACGATCCCTTCCAGCGCGGAGAACCAGAGGCAGCCGTCGAGGGTACGGCTCGCGGATGGCTGCTGCCCGGCGACGCACTGGCTGACAAACGCTCCGTCGGCCGGTCCGTAAGGGTAGCAGCGGATCAAGGACTGTCGTCCATCCATCACATCATTGAGGTCGCGCAGGCTCACCCGAAAGATTCCCTTGGAGCTGCCGATCCAGAGGTTCTTGCCGGAGTCTGCATTGCCGTCTTGAAGGATCTGATAGACCCCGTCGGAATAAAGCCCCTGTCGCATATCGATATGACGGAAGACCTTACCGCGAAACCGGGTCAGGCCCCCGCCCCAATGCCCAAACCAGAGCGAGCCGTCTGTCGTCTCGCAAATGCTGATGATGATGACGCCGCGAACGCCGTCAGCGCTGCGGTAAACGCGCACGCTGTCCCCATCGACACAGTAAAGACCCTCTCGCGTTGTCGCCCATAATCGTCCCAATCGATCGACATAGCTGGTGAAAAACCACGAGCCGCCGCTGGGATTAGCCACGGCGACGGTTTTGCCAGCCTGGGTGCGCCAAAACTTATCCCAGACGCCCAGCCATACGACGCCGTCGTGCGTAACCGTCATCGTGCTGGCGACGCGATTTGGCGCGAGCCCGTACTTTGCGGAGACATCCGTGAGGCGCCCCCCGTCGAGCTTTTTGACCCGTCCGCCGCAAAGCGCCAGCATATCGCCGTCGGGTGTCTCGGCGAGCGTCGTGATCGGGGCGCTGTCCGAGGCAATCCGCCGGAAAGAGCCGGAGCTGCCGCCGGAATAGTTGTAAAGACCGAATTTGTTGTTCGCCGCCCAGAGACGCCCGCCCAGGTCCGTGAACAGCGTGGTGATGGGCTGCGGGGGCAGACCGTTCGTGGGAGTGAAGGTGCGGCCGTTTCGATCGCGCAGGCACGATAGGCCCTCGTCCGTACCGATCCAGATGTTGCCGGCGTGGTCGCTCAGCGCGCAGACTGCGGCGCCGGCGATGCGGCTGCTGACGGGCTGATAAAGAAACGCGCCATGGACCAGCAGGGCGACGCGTTCGCCGCTATTCTTTTCGGCCATGTAACGGCAGATCAAGTGTCCGGCGGCGTCCAAAGAGATGGCCTGGATATGGGTTTCGGGAAAGTCGGCGCTGGGGGCCGCGCGTCCGTCGACGATCTCGTAAAGCCGGCCTCCGCGAAGTCCCCAGATTTTGGCGGCGTCGCAGACGATGCTGGTGAAGGACGGCTGCGAAGGCTGACCGATCACCCGATGCAGAGTTTGGTTCTTGATGAACGCCATGCCCGCTTCTGTGCCGATCCATACGGTTCCCGCGTTATCGCATTGCAGGGAAACGACCGCATTTTGGGACGCGTCCGGCATTTGGTAGTGGCGAACGGCGCCGTCGCGCACTTCCAGAATGGCGCCTTCCCGGGTTCCCAGCCAGAGAGCGCCGCCCAGACCCGGACACCACGATGTCATGACCGCGCCGCCGAGAATAGATGAGGGTTCCGCGAGCGTCAGGGCGTCGCCATGGACGTTATAGAAATTTCGATCGTGCTCCGCCCACAATTGTCCTGTGGGGCTTATCTGGCAAACGACACTTAAGTTACCTGCCGCCGCCGTGGGCGGCGTGAAGTCTTTGGCGACGCCGTTGTGGAACCGCGAAATTCCGCCTTCGCCGGAGACCCACAGATCGCCGGCGCCGTCTTCCCGCATTTGTTCGATATTGTTGGTGGCGAGTCCGGGCGTATTGCCGGTGTCGTAGGTGGTGAACTGTTTGCCGTCGAATTTCGCGACGCCGTCCTGCGTGGCGACCCAGATGTATCCATCGCGCGCCTGAAGAATGCTCTTGACCCGGTCCTGCGGAAGTCCGTCGTGGGTATTCCAGACCAGCGCGACTCGGTTCGATAGCGAAATCGGCGCGCAAATGCCCGCGCCGGCCGCGAAAAAGAGGCAGGCTAGACTAAGAATCAGGTAACGCAGGATTGACGTCTTCGTCCACATAGGTACAATCAAATCGTGACTGGCGCGGCGGCGCGCCCATGAGAGTCCAATTATCGGCAGATTGCCGCTTCTTCCTCATAAATGCTTGAGACTGCGTCGTTATGGGCGTGAGGAGACGAAGAAGAGATCTTGGCTGGGAGGGGTGTCCTTTTATCCGACGAGGGAGGAGGCCGGTTCGTTCCAGGGCGGCGGCGGATCCGCATCGGCGCGACAGTCCGTCAGGCGGGCGATGCGGGCGCAAAATAACAAAATGGCCGGGCTGCGTAACGCGCGGTCCGGCCTACATTAAATCTTCATTAAATCTTTTTGCATAGCATTGACGAATAGGTGAGCGTATGTTACTATCTTACTAGCCACCTGTACTTCGGCAAATTCTTCCGCACTCACTTGTGCTCTCTTCAACCCTGGCGACGCCACCTGCACTCCGCGCCTCCTCTTTTGATCTACCCGCAGCCTACTTTTGTTCGTGACCGGTTTTGGCCTTGTCCGCCGGCTCCCGTTTTGTGGAAGGATCGCCCCTATGCGCGCGCTGAAGCACCGCCTGCTTGCCTGTTTCCTGCTCCTGTTCGTCTCAATGATCGCGCGCCCCGCCATGGCCGTTGTGCCGGGAGCGCCGCCGCTGACCGCCGCCTCCTATTCGACCACGCAGATCAACCTTTCGTGGACCGTGCCGTCGGGGAGCCCGACCAGCTACAATATCTATCGTGGTGCGACGGCGGGCGGCGAGGGGGCGACCCCCTATCTGCCTGGCTTCGTCGGAGCTTTTAAGGCGGACACCGGGCTTCCTTCTGGCCAAGCGTACTATTACCAGGTGAGCGCGGTGAACGCCTCCGGCGAAGGCCCGCGCTCGACGGAAGCGACGGCGATTACGGGAATACCACTTTCTCTGATCCGCGGCGGGCACGCGACGGTCACGCTGACCTGGAGTGCGGGCGGGAACGCGGCAGGTTACAACGTTTATCGCGCGGAAGCGGCGGTTGGAGTTTTTACGAAGCTCAACGCCAGCTTGATCACGGCCACGACCTACCAAGATACTGCGGGATTGTTCAATGGCAGGACTTACTCTTACCAGTTGACGGCAGTCGGCGCCAGTGGTCAAGAATCGGGTCGCAGCCCTGCCTTTCAAGTCACGCCGAATGTGCGCGTCAACTGCGGAGGTTCGGCAGCGTATTTAGACGCCAACGGGCTGGTCTGGTCGGCGGAGACAGGCAGTTCCGGTGGAGCAGCCAACTCAACACTTAATCCACAAAACCCAGCGACCGATCAAACACTTTATCAGAACCAGCAGCAGGAAACCACGGCGGGCGCTGGACTGACGTATAGCCTCCCGGTGGACAATGGCGTTTATACGCTCATCCTTGGATTTTCCGAGATTAATGGCTTCACAAACACTCCTGGCAATATACGCAAGTTCAATGTTAAGGCCAACGGGCAGCAGGTACTTACCGATTACAACATTTATGCCTCCGCTGGTACAGGCGATAAGGTTATCGCCGTCGGCCCGCGCGTCAGCGTCCAGAACGGGACATTGACCTTGGTGTTTACCGGCACGGTGAATAAGGCGTCGGTGGCGACCATCGTCCTGGCGCCGGTCGTTCTGCCTACGGCTGATACGCCTCCACCTGGATACGCGGCTGGCTCGATTCCCACGGACGACGCCTCCTCGTT
>JAOQAA010000198.1 GCA_025963815.1 Capsulimonas sp. | reverse complement strand
CGGGCGCGAACGGCGCTCCCGTCATCCAGTATAGCTGGGAGGCGAACCCCTGGTTCAAGTGGCGCTTCGAAAGCGTGGGCGGCGCGGACCTGAAGGTCACCAGCCTTATGGCTCTCACCCGAGTACTCTCCGTCGTCGGAGGTTCCACCGCCGCCGCCGCGAACACCCAGATCCTCGATTACGATTCGGCGAACACGGGCTATCAGAAAGTGCGTATCGTCCCGAAGACCAACGGGCTGAATAAGTTCTACTTCGTACACGACGGCATGAGCTGGGATATCCCCGGCGGCGCAACCGGCGACAATATCCCGCTCCAGCAGTATCCCGATAACGGAAATGCTCAGCAGCAGTTCCGGCTGGATCGCGTCCCGTAGGGCCGCGCCCCTCCCGGATCGCAAATAAAAACGGCCCCCAATGCATTCTGTGCATTGGGGGCCGTCGTTTGTCCAAATATATGCCCGGGCTATGCGTCAAGCTCTTCCAGCGCATCCAGCGCCTTGGCGACATACTCAGAATGCGGCGGGCGCGCGTCATCGGGGATAACGTGAGAGTGCGCGGCGGTCTCGGTCAGCGCCTCAGCCGCCAGGGCCCGACAATCTTCCAGGGACTGAGCGTCGCCAATCGCCTCCAGCGCCCCGGCGTAACGCTCCAGCATCACCGCCATGCGCGCATTCTCCGCCTGAAGATCGCTCTGTTGTTCATCCATCATCTCAGTCTCTCACTTGCTCTCTATGCCAACCGAGTTAGCTCTTCTCTGGGAACGCTTTCGGCAATCCGCGAGCGCGGCATTCAAGGAATCATCATCAGGCGCAGCGGGACCTGCGGAGTGTACACCGCGATTTGGCCGCCATTCAGAGCTTCGATCGACTGGTTAAGACCGCTGGAGGCCGGGATGCTGCTGGCGGGAGCGGCGGCGACATGGTCCGAGGACATCGCGACAATGTGGCGACGGTGCGCCGTTTCCAGCTCGCGCGCTTCGCGCGTGTCGCCAAGACGCCGGGCGCGCTTTAGCAGCATGTAATAATCCCGCGTTTCAGAAGGAGAAACGGCGTACTGATTGGATTTGAAATTCCGGCTGGATTGCTTGGAATATTTGTAGGGCTGTATTGACTGAATCGTTTTCGTGGGCGATTCGGCAACTTGAATGTGAGACGACGAATAGTTGTGGATAACCACTCCCGCCACAGCGAGCAGCGGGCAAAGACACACGAAAGGAAGAATGGTTTTGAGTTTCATAGAATGGTCTCCGTAATCATCATTGATATCTATGACACGCTTACGCAAAGTAAGTTGCATTTCGAAGGGTGGAATATTTTTGATACGCCCACACTTCGATAAAGTTTCATAGGAGCCGGTTTCTCACTCGCTTCGATCCTGCACAACTTTCTTTCCTTCAGGCCCTTTTCGAGGCTTTCTCATCAGATCGAAAGGGCAATGTCACTATGGCGGCGGAGCGCTCGCGCCGCCAAAGAACAGGCCGCTCAGGGTGGCCTGGGAGTTTGCCGCAACGGGCGCGGCGTTCGTCACGACGATCTGGACGTGGCCCTTCAGTGTCCAAACGCCGTACTTGCCATCGGCAAATGAGGCGAACGAGCGAGAATCCAGCACATTCCCAAATACGGAGTCCTTGATCTGGATATCGTTGACTTCCCCTTTGCGGTCCCAATCGAGGAAATAAAGCGCGACTTTGTGCGGTTTGCCGTCGGTCAAATTGATATCCAGCGTGACTGTTTTGTCGGTGTGCAGCTCCGAAACGATTCGCCCCTTTGCCGAGTCTGACTTCTCCAGCGCCCGCTTGTCACCCGATGGCGCCCAGGTAAAGATATTGCTCGTGGAGGCGCTGACGGACGCATAGGCCGGATAATGCGTGGTGTCCCCAATGATATTGTAACCGTCAGCGCCGTAGACGCTCCGCCAGTCGCCCTGAGTCTTCACATCGTCACCAGCGTACGTCGCCGCAGCCGACTTCGAGGCGCCCGGCTGGGCGCTGACCTCCGGAGAGCGCGGGCTTTCTCCGTAGGAATTGACGGCGGCGACCTGGTAATAATACGTGGCCCCGTTCTTGACCTTGGTGTCCAGATACGACGCCTCTGTCACCCCGGCGGCGATCGGCTTGGCGCTTGCGCGGCCGGGCGACGAGCCTCGATAGATATTGTAACGCAGGCCGCCGCCGGTCCAGGTCAGCGCGACCTTCGAATCGCCCGCGACGGCGGCGTCCTGGGTCGGGGCGGCGGGCTTGCCTTTGTAATTGGGAATGTTGGGGCTGGACCAGACAGCGATGTACTTGACCTTCAGGTCCGACGGGATCGGCGTCAGTGCCCAATCGTAAGCGCTCCCGTCCGCATTGTTATGCGTCCCGCCGCCGAGCGCAAGATTGACCAGGACGAACATCGGCCGCCGCGCCGAAGCAAAGGTCGGGATACGCCAGATTTGCTTTCGATCGAAGTACCAGGTAATAAAATCCGGCTCCACATCCACGCCATAGGTATGAAAGCCCGTCGTTATCCCCGGCCCCTTCACAAAGATTCCATCACCGGACCCAGGCGCGCCGTTATGCCCCCAGCGATGCCACGCAAGACCGTTCTGCTCGGGATCGCCCGCTGGCTTCTGCCCTGCTCCCGTCCCGAAGTTCCCATACGATTCGGTGATGTCGATCTCCGCTCCCTCGGACAGCGTCTTGTCCGTGAGAGTCGGCGCGTCGAGCAGCCAGAAACCCGGCCACGTATTCGGGCCGCCGGGCGTCTGCATGGACGCCTCAAAATAACCGTACTTCTGCGCGAACCCCGCGCCCTTTTCATCCATCGACGACAGCAGACCGCCGCTGTATCCCGCAAACCAGTTGTTGGGATCATGGCCG
>JAOQAA010000184.1 GCA_025963815.1 Capsulimonas sp. | reverse complement strand
AGCGGGATCTGCGCAGACTTGCCCGTTGCGCCGAGGAATAGCATCAGCGTCATTACGGTGATGACGGCGGGAACGACGGCGCGCAGGACGGTCGGGGCGGCGGCGACAATGCCGAGCACTCCGCTCTGTCCCTGCACAAAGTCCAGAGTCCCAAAATATTGGAAGATCATGAACATGCCGATCAGCACGCCGACGTCGCCGATACGGTTGACAATGAACGCCTTCTTCGCCGCGTCGCCCGCCGACTTCTTCTCATAGAAGAAACCAATCAGGAGATACGAACAAAGTCCGACGCCTTCCCAGCCAATAAACAGCATCAGCAGGTTGTTACCAGTGACGAGCATCAGCATGAAGAAGACAAACAGGTTCAGATAAGTGAAGAACCGCGCGAAGCCTTTGTCCGCCGCCATGTAGCTGATGGAGTAGAGGTGGATCAAGCCGCCGACGCCGGTGATGATCAGCATCATCAGCACGGAGAGCGGGTCGATCAGCATCTCAAAGTTGACTTGAAAGGCCGGAATGCTATTGATGGCGGGGACGGACAACCAGGGCGCGAGAAACACCGTGTGCTGCTTTGCTTCCGCAGGCCAGGACTGCACCTGGGTAAACAAGTAAACGGCGACGGCGAAGGAGGCGAAAACCGCCGCTGTCGCTAGCCATCCTGCGTTCTTTTTTAGCTTTCCGCCGGACAGCCCATTGATCAGAAAGCCGATCAGCGGAAAGAGCGGAATGAGCCAGGCGATTATATACGGGTCGGACAAGTTTGGCATTGCGCTGTCACTCCGAAAAACAAGGGCTCGCTGGCCCCAAAAACACGGGGGCTGTTAGCCCCCGAACAAAAGGCGGTTAGCCCTTCATCAAATCGATTTCATCCACGTTGATGGATACTTTATTGCGGAAAATGGACACCAGAATTCCCAGACCGACCGCGACTTCGGCGGCGGCCACAGCGAATACAAAGAGAACCATCATCTGACCGTCGATAAAGCGCGGGTTCGCGTAGGCTCCGGCGGGAGTCAGCGTGCTCTGGTAGCGCGAAAAGGCCACCAGCGTGATGTTCACCGCGTTCAGCATCAACTCAATGCACATAAAGATCGTGATCGGGTTGCGCTTGATCAAAACGCCGACGACGCCGATCGTGAACAGGATCGCGCTCAGGATCAGATAGTAGTTCAAAGGGACTGCCGGGATACTGGCGTTCAAAGGGACTGCTGGAGGCATGCGCTAAATCCTCTTCTTTGCAAGCATAACCGCGCCGATGGCCGCAACCAACAGCAGGATCGAGACAATTTCAAACGGGAACAGCCAGTAGTTCTTCGGCGAGTACAGCGCGAGGCCGATCTCGAACGGGCCGATGGTGCCGTTGCTGAGCGGCTGGCCGCCCTGCCCCGTCGGAACCGCTGCGACGACGCTCGCCAGCAGGCCGATCAGCAAGAGACCGGCAATCGGTCCCAAAAGCTTCTGCGGCTTCAGGTGATCGACGATCTCTTCCGGCGTTCCCAAATTTAGCAGCATGATCACGAATATAAAGAGGACCATAATCGCCCCCGCATAAACAATGACCTGCACGGCGGCGATAAACGCCGCGTTGAGCGTAACATAAAGCATGGCGACCGTGAACAGCAGCGCAACCAGGTAGAGCGCGCTGCGCACCGGGTTGTCGTTCAGGATCATGCAAAGACCGCAGACGACCGCGATGGCCGCAAGCAGTCCGAATAGGATAAGTTGTCCAGACATAAGCTGTTCTTCGTTGTTCTCAGCGAGCCCCGGCGGGCTCCGCTACGGTTTTGTCGGATCCGGCACGAGCATCATCTCTTTGGTGTAGATGAGATCCTTGCGGTTGTCGTCGGCCATCTCGCAGATATCCTTCAGCTGGATCGCCTGCGTCGGACATGCTTCCTCGCAGTAGCCGCAGAAGATGCACCGGAGCATGTTGATCTCGTACTGCGCGGCGAACCGCTCGCCCGGAGAGCGGCGATTTTCATCGGTGTTCTCGGCGGCGACCACCAGAATGGCGTTCGCGGGGCAGGAGCCGGCGCACAGCGAGCAGCCGATGCACTTCTCCATGCCGTTCTCATATCGGTTCAGCACGTGGCGCCACCGCGCGCGGCGCGGCATCGGGCGGCGTACTTCCGGATACTCGATAGTCACGCGCTCCTTGTTGGAGTAGCCCTGCGTGATTCCCAGGCCAACGAACGGCGCTTTCGCCTCCTGGCCCAGAGTTTTGATGTTATCCCAGAGTCCCATGGGAGTTAACCTTTCTTTGCGGCGAACGCATCGTCAAGCGGGCCCTGGCCCGCAGCGGCAAGCGCGCCTTCGCTCAAAGCGTTCGGAGGCAGCGTCTGATCGCCGTGTCCCGAATGCTCGGGAACACCGCGGAACGGCTGCGCTTCACTGTAGAGAAGGACAGTGGTGTCGCGGCGCGAGTTCGTCGTGAAGCTGCGGCCCGGCTTGCTGCCGGCAAACGCCCAGAGCGAAACGACCGCGAGAACGATCCAGCCGATCAGGCCGTATAGATACCCAAGCGCCATCGCGATGGCGACCATCAAGATGTTGCCAAGGGCGATCGGGAAGACGCCAAGCCAGCCGGCGCGCATGAGCATATCATAGCGCAGTCGGGGCATCGTGGCGCGGATCCAGATAAAGAAGTACAGGCCGCACAGGACCTTGGCGACCAGCCAGATGACCGGCACGAGCGCGGAGACGACGCCGCCGAGCAGCGCGTTGGTCTTCAAGGCGACCAGCGGTCCGAGGTACGAACCGTCCAGCCACAGCAGCGGCGCATGGTAGCCGCCAAAGAAGAGCGTCGCGCAGATCCCGCTGACGACGATCATGTTCGCGTATTCCGCCATGAAGAAGATGGCGAACTTCATGGAGGTGTATTCGGTATGGTAGCCGGCGACCAGCTCCGTTTCGGCCTCAGGAAGGTCAAACGGGGCGCGGTTCGTCTCGGCGAGCATACAGATCGCGTAGATCACCATCGCCACAAGCCCCATCGGGAAGAACTTGAGCGTGTTCCACAACGGCAGGCCGTACTCGGTGAAGCCTTGCCGCGCAACAACGTCGGTCAGGCTCAGGCTGCCCGTGAGCAGGACAATCGTGACGATCGCCAATCCCATGCCCAGTTCATACGAGATCATCTGGGCCGAGGAGCGAAGCCCTCCGAGCAGAGAGTACTTGTTGTTGGAAGACCAGCCGGCGAGCACGACGCCATAAACGGCGAGCGAGCCCCAGGCCAGCAGATACAGGACGCCGACGCTGACATTCGGCGCGGAAGCGCCCCAGGTCAGGCTCGGTCCCCAGGGAAGAACGGCGGACGTGACCAGCGCCGGAACCAGGAAGACTACAGGAGCGAGGACGAAGAGGACCACGTCGACGCTGCTCGGGTTCATATCTTCTTTTAAGAGAAGTTTGACGCCGTCGGCGATCGTCTGGAGCAGGCCCCACGGTCCGACGCGGTTTGGTCCCTGGCGCTGCTGCATGAATCCCAGCAGGCGGCGCTCCCACCAAACCAACGGGGGGACAACCAGCAGGATCGCGAATAGCCCGACGAGGACGCGCACGACGATCCGGATCAGGTCGATCCACCAGTACTCCGCCGGCATATGGCCCGTCGCGGTGTGGGGCGGATCGACGTTAAAGAAATAGTGAAAGAACAGATTGGGTGTCATGGATAGTTTGCCTAAGACGCCTTTTCTATGATAGTCGCGGGCGCCGGCTCCGGGGAGCCGACCGGCGGCGCCGGCTTCGCGGCGGCCACCTGCGCGATCTCACGGGCGATGTCTCGCGGAGAAATATACGGGACATTCTTGCCCAGACGAACCAGCAGATCGGCGGCGATTTGCCAGTCGGGCTTGCTCTGTCCACGAGGCTCGATCGCCTTCTTGAACTTCTGGATGCGGCCTTCGATATTGGTGAAGGTGCCTTCCTTCTCGATAAACGAGCAGGACGGCAGGAACACATCGGCCAGACGTCCCGCGCCATTGTTGAACAGGTCCTGAACGATCAGGAACGGAACTTTGTCCAGCGCACGCTTGACCAGATCCTGGTCCGCGAAGTTCTTCAGCGGATCGGGGCCCATCAAGTAAAGCGCCTTGATCGTTCCATTCGCGCAGCCTTCGAGGATGCCGCGCGTGTCCAGACCGGGTTCGGCCGGCAGCGGGCCGCCCCACAGCGTTTCGTACACCGGGCGCACGCCGTTGGAAACACTCGCCAGCGCCGGCAGGCGGTCCGGCAGAACGCCCATATTGATGGCGCCGACGGAGTTGGCGTCGGGAAGCAGCAGGTTGAGCTTCGCGCCGGACGCCGCGCAGGCGGCGCGCAGGGCTTCAATGTCTTCCAGCGGGATATTGTGCCACGCCAGAACCACCGTGCCCGCGCCGAGCGCGATAGCGTCGGTCACTTCCGTGGACTTCACATCGTCATTGCGGAAGTAATTCGCGTTGCCCTTGGAGATCGCTTTGTAGACTCGCAGCCACAGGACGGGAAGCACATCGTCGATCTCGGCGCCGACCGCGACGATCGTCTTCGCGGTTCCGACTTCCGCGATGCTGGTCTGCATTGGGATGTAGGGCGCGGTGTTCGTCCGGTGGTCCAGGTTGTTCGTTCCCAGGCCGTTGCGGAACAGACGCTGGAACAAGTACAGATCTTCGTTCGAGCAGCGCGGGGAGGCGATGCCGGCGACGCTGTTCGGGTTCACGGCGGCGAAGTCCTTGAGGGTCTTTGCGGCGGCGTCGAGCGCCTGTCCCCAGGTCACGCGGCGCAGCTGCGAGGCCATCCGAAGATGCGGCTCGTTGATGCGGTCCGTGCTGTTGACCCAGTACTGCTCGAACTTGCCCCGATCACAGGTCCACTCTTCGTTGACTTCTTCGTTGAGGCGCGCGTTGACGCGCATCAGTTCGCCGTTGCGTGTCTGAACGGCGATGGAGCAGCCGACGCCGCACATGGAGCAGATCGAGTCCTGCGACTGGAACTCCCACGGGCGAGCCGCGAAGCGATAGGTGCGCGAGGTGAGCGCGCCGACCGGGCAAAGCTCGATCGTGTTGCCGCTGAACTTGCTCTTGAAGCCCTCGGGGGTAAAGGGAGAGATGACCGCCGTATTGCCGCGGCTTTCGATGGCCAGCTCGCCGTCGCCCGAGATCTCCTCAGTAAAGCGAGTACAGCGCGCGCACTGGATGCAGCGCTCGCGGTCCAGAACAACATATTCCGAGATCGGAACGGCTTTCGGGAAGTGGCGCTTCTCATCGACAAAGCGCGTGACGCCCGGTCCGTACTGGAAGGTCATGTTCTGCAGCGGGCACTCGCCGCCGCGATCGCAGACCGGGCAGTCCAGCGGGTGGTTGATCAGGAGGAACTCCAGAATGCCGCTCTGCGCCTGCTTGACCTCGGGGGAGATCGTATCGACCACCATCCCCTCGGCAACCGGCACGGTGCAGGCCGTCTGGATCTTGTTCATCTTCTCGATCTTGACAAGACACATGCGACAGGCGCCCGCCGGCTTGAGCCGTGGGTGGTGACAGAAATACGGGATATCGGCGCCGGCCTCAAAGGCCGCCGTGATCACGAGCGTCCCTTTGGGAACGCTGACTTTTTTGCCGTCAATCGAAAGACTGACGAGTTCTACCGCCGGAGCCTGTTCAGGCGCGGCCGGCGCGGTCGCTGTGTCTGCCATACGTGCTTCCTTAAACTCCCGCCATCTGCAGCGGCGCGAATGCCCGCTTCTTGCCGCCGGCGCCGTTACGGATCAGTTCCTCGTACTCCTCACGGAAGTAGTAGATCGCGCCCTTACCCGCGAAGAAGCCCGCTAGCGGCATCGCCGCCGCGTCGCCCAGCGCGCAGAAGGAGCGTCCGAAAATGTTGTTCGAAATGTCCAGCAAAAGATCGATATCTTCCGGTCGCCCACCGCCCGCCATAATGCGGTCGTGGATCTTGACCAGCCAGTTCGTCCCCTCGCGGCACGGAGTACACTTGCCGCAGGACTCATGCGCATAGAAGTGCATCAATCGGGTCATGAGCTTGGGAACGCTCACCGTCTCATCGTAAACGATCAGCGCGCCCGATCCCAGCAGCGATCCGGTCTTGCCCAGCGCCTCGTAGTCGTAAGGCGTGTCCAAAAAGTCCGGGGTCAAAAGCGGGGTCGACGATCCGCCGGGGATAAAGAACTTCAGCTTCTTGTCGTTCTTGATGCCGCCACAAATTTCGTAAATGATCTCACGAACCGGGGTGCCGAGAACGATTTCGTAATTGCCGGGCTTCTTCACATGTCCACTGACCGTGATCAACTTGGTGCCGCGGCTCGCGGGTCCCGCGCCGGGGGTACCGGTGCCAACCTTCGCGTATTCCGCGCCGCTCATATTGATGATCGGAACGACGGTCGCGATGGTCTCGACATTGTTGATAATCGTCGGGGAATCCCAGACGCCGCTGATAACGGGAAGCGGAGCCGACGGGGGCTTGTGCCGCGGCATACCGCGCTCGCCCATCAGGCTCGACATCAGTGCGGATTCTTCGCCGCATTCATAAGAGCCGGCGCCCATATGGACGTAAATATCGAGATCGAAGCCGCTCCCCAGAATGTTCTTGCCGAGGAAGCCCTTGGCGTAAGCTTGATCGATGGCTTTCTGGATCTGGCGGGCCGGCTGAACGTACTCGCCGCGGATATAGATGTAGCAGGCCTTGGCGCGGATCGCCCAGCTTGAGATGATACACCCCTCCACCAGCAGGTGAGGCAGCGCGTTCATCAGATCGCGGTCCTTCGCGGTGCCCGGCTCGCCTTCGTCGGCGTTGATGACCAAGTAGTGCGGCTTATCCCAGTTCTTCGGGATACCGTTCCACTTGATGAACGTCGGGAATCCGGCGCCGCCTCGGCCGCGCAGTCCCGAAAGCTTGACCTCATTGATGATGGCTTCTTGATCCATCGTCAAGGCTTTACGGACCGCGTTGTATCCCTCGTGCTTCAGGTAGACGTCAATGTCGTCAATCCCTGGGACTTGACGGTACTTGTACAAATATTGTGGCTGTTCACTAGGCATCTTGGTGATGGAACCTTCTCTAATTACTTACGCGCCAGGTCTGCGAGGATCTCATCGACCTTTTCGGTCGTCAGATCCTCGTAATACTTGTCACCCACCATCATGCACGGCGCGTTCGCGCAGGCGCCGAGGCATTCGGAGGCGTTCAGCGTAAACTTACGATCTGCCGTCGTCTCGCCGCGTCCAACGCCAAGCTTGCCGCCGATATGATCGATCAGCTCGTCGGCGCCGACCACCATGCAGACGATGTTGTGGCAGACTTCCAGATGATGACGGCCGACGGGGGCCTTATTGTACATCGTATAGAAGGTGGCGACACCTTCCACGTACGCAGGCGCCAGCCCGAGGTGCTTGGCGACATCGGCCATCGCTTCGCGCGGCAACCAGTTGTCGTTTGCAGCCTGAGCGACCCACAGAGCGGGCAGCAGCGCCGCCTTCTTGGTCGGATACTTCGCAATCAGCGAATCGATCTTTTTGGTAACTTCTTCAGTGAGCATAGGTGTTTAAACGAGTTTCGTCATCGCGCTAATTAGCGGTCGATGTCCCCCAAAACGATGTCGATGGAGCCGATCACGGCGACGACGTCGGCGATCATCAGGCCTTCGACCATCTTCGGCAGCGCCTGAAGATTGTTGAAGCTGGGTCCCTTGATCTTCACGCGGTACGGGATGCCCGAACCGTCGCTGTAGATGTAGTAGCCCTTTTCGCCGCGTCCGCTCTCGACGGCCGCGTAGGTTTCGCCGATCGGCGGGTGATAACCTTCGGTGAACAGCTTGAAGTGGTGGATCAGGCTCTCCATGGAGGTGTCCAGCTCAGCGCGCGGCGGCGGGGCGACCTTGCGGTCGCTCGTCATCACCGGGCCGCCGGGAACATCGCGCAGCGCCTGCACCAAAATTCGGTGACTCTGCTTCAGTTCTTCCATGCGGACTAAGAATCGGTCGTAAACATCGCCGTTCTGGCCGACCGCGATATCGAACTCGAACTCATCGTAGCCCGTATAAGGGTTCGACTTGCGCAGGTCCCAGGCGACGCCCGAGCCGCGCAGCGACGGGCCGCTCATGCCCCAGGCAATGGCGTCCTCGGCCTTGATGATGCCGATATTGGAAAGGCGCTCGACAAAGATGGGGTTCTTGGAGATCAGGCGGTTGTACTCGTCCAGCTTCTTGGGGAAGATATCGACGAACTTGCCGACCTTGTGGAACCAGCCTTCGGGTACGTCGCCGCGCAGACCACCGGGACAGATCCAGCTGGTCATCATGCGGACGCCCGAAAGCATTTCCTTCATGTCAAGAATGGCGTCGCGCTCGCGCCACGTGTAGAAGAAGAGCGTCATCGCTCCAATGTCCAGCGCGTGCGTTCCCAGCCACAGCAGGTGCGAAGCGATCCGCTCCAGTTCGTTGAGGATCAGGCGCAGACGACGGGCGCGCGGCGGGACTTCCACGTCCAGCAGCTTTTCGACAGCCAGCGAGTAGGCCAGGTTGTTCATCAGATTCGAGAGGTAATCCTCACGGTCCGTGATGGTCAGCGCCTTGTAATAGGTCATTGACTCCATGGTCTTTTCGAGACCCGTGTGGAGGTAACCGATATGCGGCGTCGCCTTCTGGACGTTCTCGCCATCCAGCTCCACGACGAGGCGCAAAACGCCGTGCGTCGAGGGATGCTGCGGGCCCATGTTGACGATCATCAGATCCCGGTCTTCGTCCTGGATTCGCTGAACATCAACGCCCGCGCCGAGCTTCGCCTCGATCGCCCGTTCCTTCAAATCGCGCTCAGTTGTCGCCATATTGAAATTCTTTCTAAGTGATTAACGGCCGCGCACGTTGTAAGTAAATTCGACTTCTTCGCCGCCCAGCGGGTAATCCTTGCGCAGCGGGTTCCCCACCCAATCGTCCGGCATCAGGATACGGCGCAGGTCCGAGTGGTTGTTGAAGGTGATCCCGAACATGTCGAACACTTCGCGCTCGTTCCAGTTGGCGTTCGGCCAGACGGATTCGACGGTGTCGATCGTCGGATCGTCCTCGGTCACCTGGGCCTTCAGACGCAGCCGCTCGAAGGTCGCCAGCGAATACAAATTGTAAATCACTTCGAAGCGCGGCTCTTCTTCGGTCTTGTTGACCTTGAGCAGGTCGACGCATGTCAGGTCCGAAAGATAGTTGTAAGCCGTTTCCTGATCGTCGCGCAGCGCCTTCGCAATCGCCACGATCTTGTCTTTCTTGACAGTGATCGTCTTTTCGCCGCGGAACAAGCGCGAGGAAACGATTTTTCCGGCGAACTGCGCTTCCACCAGGCGCAGCTCCGGGCTATCGTCGGCGCTGAGCGCTTCGAACTCGGCGGGACGCTTTGTCTGGATCTCGCGGAGCTCCAGGTCGGTGGGCGTCAGGCCCAAACGAACATTAAAATCTACCATTGCGGTTATCCTAGACTAGCGGCGGTCGCTGAAGTGCTCGCGCTGGATCTTCTTCTGAAGCTGATTGATCCCGTAGATCAGCGCATCCGGGTTCGGCGGGCATCCCGGGACGTAGATGTCCACGGGGACGATCTGATCGACGCCCTGGAGAATGGCGTAGTTATTGAACACGCCGCCGCAGGACGCGCAGTCGCCCATCGAGATAACCCACTTGGGCTCAGGCATCTGATCGTAGATCTGGCGCAGGACGGGAGCCATCTTCTTGGAAACGCGGCCGGCGACAATCATCAGGTCGGCCTGGCGGGGGGAAGCGCGGAAGGCCTCGCTGCCGAAGCGCGCGAGGTCGTATCGTGAATTGGTCGAGCCCATCATTTCGATGGCGCAGCAGGCCAATCCGAACGTGGCGGGCCAAACGGAATTACTGCGGGCCCAGTTGACGGCCTTGTTCAAAGGCACGGTCAGGAAACCGACGTTTTGTTCTACTCCCATTCGAAAGCGCCCTTCTTCCACACGTAAATATAACCGACAAAAAGGAGAACGATAAAGACGAGCATCTCCACCAAGCTGAAGACCTGCGGTGCGTGCGCCAGATGGCTATACGTGACCGCCCAGGGGTACAGAAAGACGGTTTCGATGTCGAAGATGATGAACAGCATCGCGATCAAGTAAAACTTGACAGGAAATCGTTCGCGGGCCGAACCCACCGGATCGACGCCGCATTCGTAGGATGACAGCTTCGCGGCGGACGGCTTTTTCGGTCCAAGGATCCAGGAAAGTCCGACCAATACCCCCGCCAGCAGGAAGGCGACCACCAGAAGGATCAGAAGCGGGAGGAATTCCCCGACGGAATGAAGGTTCGGCGTTATCTCGCCAAACGAGGCGCTTGTTGTGGGCGGCATCGTCGCTTTTCCTCTCAAAATGAGCTATGTGAATTATGTCACAATCTCAAACTCTTTGTCAATGCCGCGCATACGCGAAATCCTCGCGCGGAGTTCCCGTGCGGCTGCTGGGTTTTAAGGAGGCCCCGTCCCCCCTGCCCCCCAATCCTGGGGGAGGAGATTGTCGTTGGGTGGTTTGATCGAAATCGACGTTTGCCCCGATTTACATTTACGCGAGAATGCGTCGGAATTCCCAAACACACTCTCGCCAACTTCCTCCCCCAGGATTGGGGGGCAGGGGGGCCGAATCCTACTCCGGATCGTAATTCAAGTTCGGCGACAGCCAATACTCCGCCGTCTTCAAATCCCAGCCTTTGCGGCGCGCGTAATCCACGACTTGATCCTTGCCGATCTTCCCCACCCCGAAGTACTTTGCTTCGGGATGCGCCAGATACCAGCCATTGACCGACGCCGTGGGGTACTTCGCCATGCTCTCCGTCAACGTGATACCCGTATTTGCTTCAACCGATAGCAATTCAAACATTGTTTTCGATTCGGTGTGGTCGGGACAGGCCGGGTAACCCGGCGCCGGGCGGATTCCTCGGTAGCGTTCGCGGATCAAATCCTCGTTGGTCAGATTCTCACCAAGCCCGAAGCCCCAGTCTTTGCGAGCCTGGGCGTGCAGGTATTCGGCGAAGGCTTCAGCGAGGCGGTCGGCGAGGGCCTTGACCATGATCGCGTTGTAATCGTCCAGGTCACGCTCGTATTGGGCGACGATCGGCTCGATCCCAAGACCAGTCGTGACGGCGAAGGCGCCGAGATAATCGGCAAGCCCAGACTCGCGCGGCGCGATGTAGTCGGAAAGCGACTTGTTCGGCTCGCCGCTCGTCTTGGGCGTCTGCTGGCGTAAAGCATGGATCGTTGTCAGAATTTCCGTGCGCGTGTCGTCCGTGTAAAGCTGGATATCTTCGCCGACGCTATTCGCGGGGAAGAAGCCGTAGACGCCGCTGGCTCTAAGGTCACCGTCCTTGAGCAGCTTTCGCAGGATTTCCTGGCCATCCTCGAACAACTCTTTGGCGCGCTCGCCAACGACTTCGTCCTCGAAGATCGCCGGATACTTACCATGCAGCTCCCAGGCGATAAAGAACGGCCCCCAGTCGATGAAGGGGACAAGTTCGGACAAGGGAACATCTTTAAGAACGCGAACGCCGAGGAACTCAGGCTTGGCAATGTCGCCGTCTGACCAGACAATGCGCGTGCGATTGGCTTTCGCCGTCTCAAACGGCAATGTGTCCTTTTGGCTGCGCTTGTTCGCGAACGTCACGCGGGTTGCGGCCTGCTCGGCGCTGTTCTTTGTCACGAAGTCCGGGCGCAGTTCGTCGCTGATCAGACTGCTCACCACGCCGACGGCGCGGGAGGCGTCCAGCACATGCACGATCGGGCCATCGTACGCCTGCGCGATCTTCACCGCCGTGTGCGTACGGCTCGTCGTGGCGCCGCCGATCAGGAGGGGCTTAGTGAAGCCTCGCCGCTGCATCTCCTTCGCCACATAGATCATCTCATCCAGGGACGGCGTGATCAGGCCGCTCAGGCCGATAATATCGACATTCTGTTCGATGGCCGCCGCCAAAATCTTGTCGGACGGAACCATGACGCCCATATCGATCACATCGTAGTTGTTGCATCCAAGCACGACGCCGACGATATTTTTGCCGATGTCGTGAACATCGCCCTTCACCGTCGCCATCAAGACTTTGGCCTGCGCCTGCGTGTTGCCGGTCCGCAGCTTCTCCGCTTCCATGTAAGGCATCAGCACCGCGACCGCGCGCTTCATGACACGGGCGCTCTTGACAACTTGAGGCAGGAACATCTTGCCGGAGCCGAACAAGTCGCCGACCACGTTCATGCCAGACATTAGGGGCCCTTCGATGACCTCCAAAGGCTTGTCGTACTTCTGGCGCGCTTCTTCGGTATCCGCTTCGATGTACTCCGTCACGCCCTTCACGAGCGCGTAGGACAAACGAGACTCGACGCTCTCATTGCGCCAGGCTTCGTCCTTGACAACGACTTTCCCCTTGACGCCCTTCAGTCCCTCAGCGAACTCCAGCAGACGCTCTGTGGAATCCGAACGCCGATTGAACAGCGCGTCCTCCACCAGCTCCAGTAAGTCCTTGGGGATCGCCTCATAGACTTCGAGCATGCCGGCGTTGACAATGCCCATGTCCAGACCAGCTTTGATCGCATGATACAGGAAGGCCGAATGGATCGCCTCTCGAACGACATTGTTCCCACGGAACGAGAACGATAGGTTACTGACGCCGCCGCTGACTTTGGCTAATGGCAGCGTCTCTTTGATGCGGCGTGTCGCATTGATAAAGTCGACCGCGTAATTGTTATGCTCTTCGATTCCCGTGGCGATGGTCAGGATATTTGGATCGAAGATAATATCCTGTGGCAAAAAGCCGACTTCCTTGGTCAGGATATTGTAGGCGCGGGTGCAGATCTCCACCTTGCGGTCTTCGCTGTCTGCTTGCCCCACTTCGTCGAACGCCATCACAACCACGGCCGCGCCGTAGCGCTTGACGAGCTTCGCCTGCTCTTTGAACTTCTCTTCGCCCTCTTTCAAGCTGATCGAGTTGACGATCCCCTTGCCCGGCAGCGCCTTCAGGCCCGCCTCAATGACGGACCACTTGGAGCTGTCCACCATGATCGGGACTTTGTTGATGTTCGTTTCGCCCTGGATCAAGGTCAAAAAAGTCGTCATCGCCTTTTCGGAGTCCAGAAGCCCCTCGTCCATGTTGATGTCGATGACCTGAGCGCCGTTGTCCACCTGCTGCTGCGCGACCGTGAGCGCCGCCTCATAATCGCCGGCCAAGATCAATTTGGCGAACTTGGGCGATCCCGTGACGTTTGTCCGCTCACCGATATTGACGAACAGCGCGTCCTCGCCGACGTTGAATGCCTGCGTCCCGCTCAGTCTCATGTCCGGCGCCACCATCGGCGGCACACGCGGCGGCAAGCCCTCGACGGCCTTGGCGAAGCCGCGAATAAACTCAGGCGTGGTGCCGCAGCAGCCGCCAATAATGTTCAGCCAGCCGTTCTCCGCCCACTCGCGGATCGACGGGGTCATCTGCGGCTCATCCAGATCGAATCCCGTTTCGGCCAACGCGTTCGGCAGGCCCGCGTTCGGATAAATACTCACGAAGATCGGCGCAATGCGCGAAATTTCCTCGACAAAGGGACGATAGACATCCGGCCCAAATCCGCAGTTCAAACCAACAGAAAGCAGGGGCGCATGAGCGATCGAGTTCCACATCGCTTCTAAGTTTTGGCCCGTCAGGTTTCCGCCGCCAAGATCCGTGATGCTCAGGGACGCCATGACGGGGACAACGCGCTCGCCTTCATCGAACAAGCGCTGGATCGCGAACAGCGCCGCCTTGAGATTGAGCGTGTCGAACGTTGTCTCGCACAGCAGCAAATCCACGCCGGCGTCGATCAGCGCCTTCGCCTGTTCATAATATGTCGCTTCAAAATCGTCAAACATAAACGAACGGAACGCGGGATTATTGGAATCTTCGATCACCGTCGCGCTGCGCGTGCAGGGGCCGATGGCGCCGGCGACAAAGCGTGGGCGCGACGGGTCCTTCGCCATGCACTTGTGGACGGCGCGGCGCGCGATATCGACCGCCAGTTCGTTCATTTCACGCACCAGCGGAACCATATCATAATCCGCCATGGAAATGGAGTTGGCGCCGAACGTATTGGTCTCAATGATGTCCGCGCCGGCATCTAGATACGCCGTGTGGATCTCCTCAATGATGTCGGGACGCACAAGCATCAACGCTTCATTGTTGTTCTTGAGGTCCACCGGATGGTTCGCAAACCGCTCGCCCCGAAAGTCCGCTTCCTCGGGTTTGTACCGCTGGATCATCGTTCCCATCGCGCCGTCGATCACGAGGATGCGCTTTTTTAGTTCTTCACGAATATCTGCCATAGCCGTTATTATAGCACATCGCGATTCCCCTCTTGACAGACTAAGACAAGTATGTTATTGTACTAGTGAACTAGTACAAGACGCAGTAAAATAAACCCATGTATATTCGTCTGGATCAATCTTCGGGATCGCCGCTGTATTTGCAGATCGTCGATCAGGTCAAAAGCATGATCGCCGGCGGCGCGCTGCGCGCCGGTGACCGCCTGCCCACGGTCCGCGAGCTGGCCTCGGAACTCGTGGTCAACCCGAACACGATTGCGCACGCTTATCAGCATCTGGAGCGCGAACGCGTGGTGGAGACCCGGCGCGGCCTCGGCAGCTTTGTGAGCGCCGCCGAACCGGTGCTCAGCCTGGGCGCCCGCCGCGCCCGCGTCGCCGCCCTGCTCGACCGGGCGCTCGTGGAGGCGCATCACGTCGATCTGAACGCCGATGAGATCCGCGCGCTTTTAGAAGAGCGGATGTCCGAAATGGCGGACGCCGAACGCTCGGATGAGCTTGCTTCATCGAAGTAGACGAGTGAGGAGACCATAAGAATGAAAACACTGATTTGGAAAGAATGGCGAGAGACAAGGATGATCCCGGCGGCGTTCTGTCTGCTCTTCCTCGCCATCAACCTGTTTCTGATCACGATACAGTATCTCGCCGATCACATGCATGGCGCCCGGGTGACGCCTCCAGGGGGTATTTACACGGTGGATTCAGTCAAGCTGACAGGCGTGGCGTGCAGCCTTCTTGCGGCGGTGGTTTGCGGCGGGAGCATCGTATCCAGTGAGGCGAGCAAAGGGACAATGTCGTTCCTCACCAGCCTGCCCGTTCCAAAAAAGTCTCTGTGGCTCGTGAAAGCAGGAATCGGCTTCGCTGGCGCGTCGGCGGCGCTCCTGGGAATCCTGCTTCTGGGACTAGCGCTGATTTGGGTTAATTTCGGCTGGAGCGCCATTGCGATCGCCCATCAAGACCCACTCGCCTTTTTGGTCATGCTGACCGTCTTAATGCTGAGCGCCTTTACCGCTGTCTATGCTGTTTCTTACGCGGTATCGTGCCTGAACAATCAAACATTCGCCAGCATAGTCTTTGCCATTCTGGCGTGCTTCGCAATTTCCGGCGCCGGTTTTGGAATGATACTTTTACTTGATGGGGTTACGACGCAGAAACTGTCGGAGTTTAATAATCACCTCATCACCCTTCACGAGTTTGATTATTATCTCGCGCTTTACGCCACACTTCACAATCCAGAATCGATGATCGTCGCCACATCGTTCGCACTGCTGACACTGACAGTCATTGCTCTGCACATCTCCAATGTGTCGTTTGGCGCCACAGAAGAGCCTCGGCGACGCTACCTCATCCCGCTTCGCATCGTTGGCAAGTGGACAGCAGTGTATGCCTCCCTCGGCGCGGCGCTCTACGGGCTTTACATGGTCATTCTGTTTCACGTACAGCCCGCGCTGATGCGGCAATAACAACATTGACTTGATACGGAAGATTATTCACTGCCGCAGTATCTCGGAGGACCGTTTCATGCATCGCCAATCGCTTTCGCTCTCACACCCGATCGATCTGTCCAAAGGTGACGCCGGCCTTTTATCCCCAGCCATCGCAAGCGCTCCAGACGCGCTTCGGATTCAGGGCCTGGCCAAATCGTTCGGCAAAACATCGGTCCTTAAGGATCTAGATCTTGACGTCCCGCGTGGATCGGTCTATGCGCTGCTAGGCCGCAACGGCGCCGGCAAGAGCACGCTGATCCAATTGATGCTCGGGATCTTGCAGCCGACCGCCGGTCAGATCCGCATGCTTGGCCTGGACCCGGCCCGCGACGGCGTGGAGCTGCGCCAGCGCGTCGGCTACATCCCGGAGCGGCTGCCGATGTACGACTGGATGACCGTGGAGGAGACGCTGCGCTTTGTCAGTCCCCACTATCGAAACTGGTCTCGTGAGGACGAAACGCGTCTGGTAACGACATTCCGGCTGGACCGCACAAAGAAAGTCCGAGAACTTTCGCGCGGCAACATCGCCCTGCTCGCCCTCGTGATCGCAATGGCGCACGATCCTGAATTGGTCCTGCTCGACGAGTGCACCTCCGGTATGGACGCCATCGCCCGCTCCGAGTTCGACCGCACCGTCATCGACGCCCTGCACGGGTCAAACCGGACCGTGTTTTTCGCCAGCCACCAGATCCACGAGATCGAACGGCTCTGCGACTGGGTCGGCATCCTGCACAACGGACGCCTGCTGCTTCAAGCTCCCGTCGAGACGCTCAAGTCGTCCGTGAAAATGCTGCGCGTCACTGGGATGGACAAAGACGAGAACGCACTCGCTCAATCGCCGAATGTGCTCAAAGCACAGACCTCGGGCCGTGAATGGCTCATCACGGTTCAGGATTACGACGAGATGACGCCGCCCGTCAAGTTCTTCGGCGGAGTGGTGAAAGAGGCGATCGATCTCACTCTGGAAGAGATCTTTGTCGCGCTGGTCGCGAAGGAGGAGGCGAGAATATGAAAGCATTGATTTGGAAAGAATGGCGTGAGACACGCCTGATACCGGCGGCGATCACAATTCTTTTTCTTGTGACCAATCTGTTATGGACCTTGATCGATATACGCGTTCGAGCGTTATACGGTCCTGCAAGCGGCTCTTATACTGGAAACACGACGCTGATTTCCGCAGGTATCGCAGTCCTTCTTGGCGGCGTACTTTCGGCGTCGGGAGCGTTTTCCGGAGAAATCGGCGCCGGATCGCTTTCATTTCTGACCATGCTGCCCATCTCCCGAGGATGCATTTGGGTTTCAAAAGTAATCGCTGGACTGTTGAGCGTGTTCCTCTCCTGTCTTGGCGTCGGCGCCGCCGGAGCCGTGATATTCGCCGGTCATGTTGGTCTCCTCAAAGATGCGGCAACCTATGCGCCGGCAGCCGTGAATGACTATTTGTTTGCGCTTCAGGACCCTCATATTATTATTTTCCCAATGGGTATTGTTCTGCTCGCAGCAATCGGATGCTTTGGAGTATCGCTCATGGTCTCGCTGTTAGTGGACCGAACGCTGATCAGCTCGGTCATCTCGATTATTGCATGCGTTGGAATCCCATTTTTGGTTGTGTGTGCGATGAGTGCAGCCCCGCTTCTCTTCTCAGGTTCGACAGGTTTTGCCGGACAAGCGGGTCTCACCGTGCTTGGGCTGGTTATTCCTGTGTTTTACGCCGCTTCTTATTACATCTTTGCGAATGGAGAAACACTGCGCTCTTCCAAACGCTATTTCCTGATGGGACAAGCGCTTGCCTGCTGGATGGCGCTCAACATCGTCATCTTTGCGGGATGTTATGCGCTGCGGAATATCGTGTAAGGAATTGCCTGGGTTCGCAACCGCCGCTTGACATCGTCCCTCCCAGACAGCCATACTGAAAGCAAAATTTCGTGGGCGTTCGAAGGAGAAATGGGCGAATGGCAGTATCTGCGCAAGAAAAGCCGTATGTGATCGGCGTGGACCTCGGCGGGACCAATGTCCGCGCGGCGGTGATGAAGCGTGAGACGGAAGAGATTGTGGGACGCGGGGATAATCTGCCTTCGTACGCCATGGACGGTGTGGCGCAAACGTGCGGACAGATCGTGCTGGCGGCGGAAAACGCATTAGAGAAGGCGGGCGTGCCCCGCGATCAGGTGCTCGGCGTCGGCGTCGCCGTTCCGGGGCATGTGAAGGCGAAGGAAGGGATGGTGCTGTGGGCGCCGAACTTCAAGGATCAGTGGAAGGGCGTACAGATCTCGCAGCCAGTGCAGGACGCGCTGGGCCTGCCGGTCTTCCTGGGCAATGACGCGAACCTCGCCGCGCTTGGTGAGTATGCCTTTGGCGCGGGACGCGGCGTTCGTCACCTGATTATGATTACGCTGGGCACGGGCATCGGCGGCGGCATCATCATCGACGGCAAATTGCTGGAGGGCGCGGACGGCGGCGCGGGCGAAGTCGGCCACGTGATCGTCAATGCTGGCGGCCGAGGCGGCAACACCTCCTTCGGCGCCATCGAAGGCGAGGCGCAGATCAGCGCGATCGTCGAGCGCGCCGCGCGCAAAATCCAGGAAGGCCGCAAGACAGTCCTCGGAACCCTGGTCGATTTCGACCGCTTCCTGCTCACCCCCGCGATCATCGCGCAGGCCGCCGGCGCCGGCGACGAAGTCGCCATCGAAGTCTTTGAGGAAACGGGCTACTATCTTGGCGTCACTCTCGCCAGCTTGATCAACTTGTTCAACCCCCAGATGATTGTTATCGGCGGCGGCGTCGCCCAGGCCGGCGAGCTGATCCTCGACCCGATCCGCCGCACCACCTACGCCTGCGCGATTCGTTCGCTCTCACGCAGCTGCACCATCGTTCCCGCGGAACTTGGCGACAACGCCGGCATCCTCGGCGGCGCGGCCCTGGTGCTCCAGCAGCTGGGCGGCGCGGAGTAGGCGGCTTCCCGCCAGGGACCTATTCCCCCGCTCGCTTAGGCTCGCCTCCCCTTTTCCCCCGCGAAGCGGCTTGCTGGGAAAAGGGGAAGCAGAAGTTTACTTCGGCGGGGGAATAGGTCGCTAAAGCGCTGGGGGAATAGACCTCTTCGCCAAATAATGCACCGCCCGCGTCAGTCCAATAATGCTCAAGGCATCCGTAATCCGTCCATCCATCGCCATGGCGTGCGCCTCGGCGAGCGGCAAACGCCGGATCTGAAGCACCTCATCCCCTTCGGGTTCGGAATGCCCCTCCGTCAAATCCAGCGCCAGATAAACACGTCCAGTTTCGTTGCTGACGGAATTGGACAGGTGGTGCTCACCCAGGTCGACCCACTCACCGGCGGTCAGTCCCACTTCTTCCTGAAGCTCCCGTTTGGCGCTGTCGATCAGAGGTGCGCCGAGTGGTCCCCCGCCCTCGGGGATTTCCCATGAGTATAAGTCCAGAGGGTAACGCCATTGGCCGACGAGCCACGTGTCGCCGTTCTCGGCCACGGGGACGATACCGATAGCGTAGTTCTGATACTCGATCACGCCATAGATGCCCGGCTTCTCATCGGGGCGGATGACCTGATCCTCACGAACGCGGATCCAGGGGTTGATGTAAATCTCGCGGCTGCCGAGGGTTTTCCAAGGGGTTGTTTGCTCTTCCATAGAGCCTTATAGTAGAAGTTTTGAGTGAGATTTGTCAAGAAAATAGGTGACGGCGTTAGAGCACACTTCTGGCGAACGTTATCGTATGGTTTCTGGAGTGCCCGAAGGGGCACATTGTGCACTTCTAGACGCGATTTTAATCGCCGGCCCCTGGGCAGGTTTATCAAGAAAAAAAGCGCGAAGGCGTGTGCCCTCGCGCTCTTTTTGTGATCTGTCTTTAAGCCGCCATCGCGTGGTCGCGTTTGCGGTGATCCTCCTGAGCGGGAGTAAAGGTCACCGTGCGCGCGTCCTGGCGCTTCCGGAAGTTGATCGTTTCCCATTGGGCGATGTAGTCCTGAATGACCAGCGCCATCTTACGGGCCTCAAACTCGGTCATTTGAATGGTCAGACTGTCGGTCGCCTTCACCATTTTGACCTGTCCCTGGCCCTGCACCTCGCCCTGGCCGTTATCGATGCGCAGGACGTAAGGCTGGCGATACTTGGTTTCCTTCTTCAAAGAAAGCACGCGCGCCTCGGTGTAGTCCTGGCCCGCCGTTCCCTTGTGATCCTCAAAGGCGGTGAACTGGCCGGATAGAATATCGTAACAGACCAGCTTGATGTCGTCCGAGTCGACGTAGTGACGAACGCGCCGGGTGGCGGCCCAGTTGTCGTCGAACTCGACCAGCGTGATCGACAGCTTGCTGCGCTTGACATCGAACGCCAGCATATCCGTAATGTCGAGGATCTTGTTATCTTTGGCGACGAAGCGATGGATCTGAATCTTGCTCACTTCGCCGCCGTTGTTGTTTTCGTAGTTGCTCATTTGATTTGCTCCTTAAACCGTGTCTGATCTCAATAAATATCGTATTTCACAGAATTTTGCGGTAGTTGCACTGCGGCTCGCCGCCCAGCGACGACCAGCACTCCCAGCAGATCAGGTAACCCCGGCCGCCGACGTAGTAGCAGTTCGACACCAGGTCGTCGCCGCACTTCGGGCATTTGCCGCGCACCCATTCCGGCTGTGGCCGGCTCGACTCGCCGTCGAACGCCTGCCGCACGCTTTCCACCACTGCATTTGTTTCTAAAAACGTGTCCTTCATGGTCACTCCTCTGCTCACTAAACCCGCTCAATAGTCACATATATATTATATCCGAAGTGACAACGAGTGGGAGGGATTCACAGCGACAGTGAAAAGCGAAGTTCCGAGAATCTCATGAGGTGAGAATCTTTGCGCGTGAAACGAATGACCTGGGAAACACCGTATTTTTAAGGGAGAAGTTTTTCGGGTAAATAACCAATAATAAAGTCAAGCAAACAACCGAAGGCGGGGAGGAGAGAACGTTGATACTACTTTGGATAATGGCCGGCTACTGCGCCAGCGCCGTAGCGTTCTATGCATATATTACCGCGACCGCTCGCCCGGAGCCAATGGAGGATTCCGTGGTCGTCATCGACATGGATGAATGGCGAAATCGAAAGAACGAACAGACGCGCCGCGCGGCGTAGGCAGCGATAAATATTCTCGGCAACGATATGCCGAACAAAAGCCCCTTTCTCCGCAAAGATCGCGGAAGAAGGGGCTTTTTTTGTTTTAAGACCGACGGTTCGATTTAGCGATAGGCCAGCGCGACAAGAAGCGCGACGGCGAACCAGGCGATGGCCAGGTTACGCGTGTACTGCTGCATCCGCTCTTCGTAGCCCGGCATGCCCTTGAAGTTCGCCGGCGTCTGCACGCCGATCGTTCCAAAGCCCTCGTTCTTCGATGTCTGCGTCGCCACCAAAAAGACGAATGCAACGCTGATCAGTCCCTGAATAACCAGCAGGACAATCTTGACGACTTCCATTAACTACTTCTCCTCGGTCTTCACGACGGTGGGAGCGACAATTGTCGGCTCATCTTCATCCTTCGTGGCCTTTTTAAATTCTTTGATGCCTTCACCCATCGACTTGCCCAAACCCGCCAGCTTGCCGCCGCCGAACAGGACAAGGACGATCACCAGGATAATACCCCATTCGACTGGGGAGCCGGTAAAGAATGCGATTGGTAACATGATCAATGTCCTTTCACGTCCGCGCTTGCGTCGTTCTCACGAGGCGATGTCGACAGTTTCAGCGGCCCGACAGTGCGAATAGCGCGTTCCGGATACGCCGGGGCCATCGGATCGTAGGCATCCGTCTGTCCGCCGTGGTCCGATTCCAGCATCGTCACTGAGCTGGGCGTACGCTCCATCGACCGATACGAGCTTTCGACATCGTCGCGCGCCGCCGTCGCGACGGTCGTGACTTCGTCGCGCACGGAATGAACCACGCCGGTCAGTTCATCCGCCATCTTCCGAAACTCTTTCATCGCCTGTCCCAGCTGCCTACCGACTTCCGGAAGCTTTTTGGGGCCAAATACGATCAAAGCGAGCGCGGCGATGATAATCCACTCGGGAGGCGCGCCAAATCCCATTGCAATCGGCATAGTCATACCTCGCTTATATATACTGATCCAAGCGGAAAAAAGTTCACGCCCAAAGGCGATATTCACGCTCAGACCCGTTGCGAAAAATGGCGTTCCAGAACGGAACGCCATTTTCAAGCGACGACACATACCACTGCGGGCATGGAAACACCCCGAAGGGCGTTTGTGGTAATTAACGCTTGCTGAACTGGAAGCCTCGGCGTGCGCGCTTGCGTCCGGCCTTCTTCCGCTCTTTGACGCGCGGGTCTCGGGTCAGGAAGCCCAGTTTGCGTAGTGCGGGGCGCAGATCGGGATCGGCCTCGACGAGCGCCTTGGAAATGCCGTGGCGCATGGCGCCGGCTTGACCGGAAATGCCGCCACCCAGGGTCTTCGCCCAGATGTCAAACTTTCCGAGGGTCTCGGTGACCTCCAGGGGCTGACGGATCAGCGCCTCCAGAGTAACGCGGCCGAAGTAGGCCAGCGGCTGCTTGTTGTTGACGACAATATTCCCTTCACCAGGAGTCAGCCAAACCTTTGCGGTGGCGTTCTTGCGGTGACCGGTGCCGTAGTAGCGTGTGGTGGTTGCCATTGAATCGTTCCTATGCAGTCTGAGTCGGCTTCTGAGCCTGATGCGGATGTTCCGGGCCGGCGACGACGCGCAGCTTCTTCAGCATGTTCGCGCCCAGCGTGTTGTGCGGGAGCATGCCTTTGATGATGCGGTGCATTGTGTCCACCGAGCTCTTCTCCAGTTCGCGGCCGCGAGTAACGCTGCGGATACCACCGGGATAAAGCGTGTGCCGGTAGATCGGCTCATCTTTTTTGTTGTTGCCGGTCAGGCGGACCTTATCGGCGTTGATGATGATCACATGATCGCCGCAGTCGACGTGCGGGGTGAATTCGGGCTTGTGCTTACCGCGAAGCAATCGAGCCGCTTCGGCCGCAAGGCGACCGGCGGACTGATTGGTTCCGTCCAGCACGATCCACTGGCGGCTTTTTTCCATGTCCGCCGGCTTAGCGCTAAAAGTTGTCATTTATCCTTCTCCGTAATCAATAGCGATATTGATTCAATATTGCACGCGCATCAGAAACAGACCGTGCGGCGCCGCTGGCGCCACGGGGTTTAAGGTGCGGCTTCTCGTATCTAGTATCTCGCGAGCCGCGCCCGGCTCCAAATCTCCCGCCCCCACCGCGACCATCACTCCGACGATATTGCGGACCATGGTCCGTAAAAATCCGTTCGCTGTCACGATCACCAAAAGGCGGTCGTCACCGAAGCGGCGTATCGACAAGTGTGTCAGATCGCGAACCGTCGTCGGTCCCGGGCTGCCGCCGCCGCGCGCATAGGCCGCAAAATCATGCGTTCCCACCAGCGTGGCTCCCGCGGCGCGCATCGCCGCGCGGTCCAGCGGTCGTCTGCAATGCAGACTATAACGGCCCCACACCGCGGAGCGAGCGCGGCGGGTTGAGAGCAAGTAGCCATAGGTCCTGGAACGCGCCGAGAAACGGGCGTGAAACCCGTCCGGCGCGTCTTCCGCACGGGCGACGGCCAAATCGCGCGGCAGACTGCTGTTGAGTGCGATCGCGAGACGCTGCGTCGGGATCTTTCCAGTAGTCTGGAAGGACACGATCTGCCCCAGCGCGTGCACTCCGGTATCGGTGCGACCGGCGGCGTGAAGGATCACAGGTTGATCCACGATCCGGCTCACGGTTTCCTGCAGTACGCTTTGAACGGTCCGTTCTCCCGCTCCCTGTGATTGGTAGCCGAAGAAATCCGTCCCGTCGTATTCCACCGTGAGCTTTAAGGTCCGCGCCGCTTGGTCCATGCGTCCGGGATTACCGCCCGATCTTTACCGGGGCGGTCGGCAGACCCAGCTCGCGCTCGATCAGCAGCTCAAGCTGAACCATCGGGGCGGCGTCGCCGCGCCGCGGGCCGATCTTGGTCATGCGGGTGTAGCCGCCGGTGGAGTTCTTGAACTCCGGGGCGATCTGCGTGAACAGATGATGCACCAGCGTCTCGTCGTTCAGATACTTGCGTGTCTGACGGCGATTGTGAAGGGTGTCGACGCGCGCTGTCGTGATGATCTTCTCCGCAATGATGCGGATATCCTTGGCGCGGGTCTCGGTGGTCTTAATGGTCTGGAATGTCAGCAGCGAGCGGACCAGCCCTTTGAGAAGGGCTCGGCGCTGATCGCTGGGAAGACCGAATTTACGGCCTCCAATGCGATGGTTCATGGAATGCTCCTATTTATTCTTCGTCCGCCGCGCTCACCGTGACGTCTTCATCGTCCTCGGCTGCGCCAGCGTCGTCGTCATCATCATAAGCGCCGTCGTCTTCGCTTCCGCCTTGGATGCTCAGACCCAGCGACGACAGTTTCTCGCGAACCTCGGTCAAGGATTTCTTGCCGAAGTTGCGGATCTGCATCAGATCGCTTTCCGAAATCTGGATCAGATCGCCAATCGTTAAGATATTGGCTTTCTTCAAGCAGTTGTACGTACGCACCGAGAAGTCCAGCTCCTCGATCCGTGCGTCCGGAGCGCCCGCCGCGCCGACGGGGTAAGCCGCGCCGGCCGCCGCGCCGATCCGTCCGCCAAGGCCCTTGGGGAACTCGACGAAGCGCTGGAAGAACTGCTCCAGCAGGTAAGCGGCCTGGCTCAGGGATTCCGCGGGAGCAATCGTTCCGTTGGTCCAGATTTCCAGGGTCAAGCGCTCAAAGTCCGTCTTGAAACCGACGCGGGTGGCTTCCACGTTGTACGCCACGCGGCGAACGGGGGTGAAAGCGGCGCCGATCGGGATCACGCCGATGACTTGCTTGCTCTTATCCTGCTTGTCCGGGAGGACGTATCCCTTGCCCTCTTCGACTGTCAGCTCCATGGAGAGGCTGGCGTTGGCGTCGGAGATGGTGGCGAGATAAACTTCCGGGTTCACGATCTCAACATCGCTTGGGCACTGGATGTCCGCGCCGGTGACGCGTCCCTCGCCCTTGACATCGATGCGAATGACCTTCGGCTCGGGCTTCGCGCCGCCAAGCAGCGCGCCGTCGCCATGCACCTTCACGAACAGATCCTTCAGGTTCAGGA
>JAOQAA010000177.1 GCA_025963815.1 Capsulimonas sp. | reverse complement strand
GATCCACTACGAGCAGGCGTTTGAAGCCCCCGTTGTCGATATCGTCAGCAACATGTATGCGAGCCTGGAGAAGTGCATCGCCGAGGGCGAGCGCACCGATGACGCCCGTCCGTTCTTCCAGTGCGAGTACGCACACGCCATGGGCAACGGCCCCGGCGGCCTGAAAGAGTACTGGGAGGCGTTCGAGAAGTACCCAAGGCTTCTGGGCGGCTGCGTCTGGGAATGGTGCGACCACGGCATCCGGCAGCGCGCCTCGCACGGCGAGGAGTGGTTCGCCTACGGCGGCGACTTCGGCGACTATCCCAACGACGGCAACTTCTGCATCGACGGCCTCGTCGGTCCCGACCGCGAGGTCAAGCCGGGCCTGATCGAATACAAAAAGATCATCGAGCCGGTTCATACGGACGCTGTCGATCTCACTGCGGGAACCGTGCGTCTCACGAACCGTTACGACTTTCGAACACTGGCGCATCTGCGCGCCACATGGTCATTGACGGGAGACGGCAAGACGCTCCAGCAAGGCGAACTGTCCCTGCCGGAGATCGCGCCGCACACATCCGTCGACGTTTCGGTCCCTCTCGGCGATTGGGAGAAAAAGCCTGGTGTCGAGTATTTCCTGAACCTGAGCTTTACGCTGCGCGAAGAATCGCCGTGGGCGCCAATTGGCCATGAGGTCGCCTGGGCGCAGCTGGCGCTCCCGGCGTCCGGCCCCGCCGCGCCGCCGCCAAGCATCGCCGGCATGCCCGCCTTGGTCATTGACGAGAACGAGCGCGCGATCACGCTTTACGGCAATGACTTCACGCTGGTCTTCGATCGCTGGCGCGGGACGATCGGAAGCTGGGAGTATCAGGGGATGCCACTGCTGACGGAAGGTCCGCGCCTGAACATCTGGCGCGCGCCGACCGACAACGATGTCTGGGTCGCCAAAGAGCAGTGGTATCCGGCTGGTCTGGACAAACTCCAGCACAGCGTTCGACGCGTTCAGCTCGTCAGCCAGTCGCCGCGCAGTGCGACCATCGAAGTGACGGCCACGCTCGGCGTCGCCTACCGCGCGACCCGATTCGATGTCATCTACGTTTATACCATCTACGGCGGGGGGCAGGTCAAGATCGAAACGCGCGTCACGCCGTTCTCCGTCCCCGAGATCCTGCCGCGCATCGGCCTGCAAATGCGCGCGACCGGCGGCCTGGAGCGCTTCAGCTGGTATGGCCTCGGACCGCATCAAACGTATCGCGACGTGCGCGAAAGCGCCCGCGTGGGCGTCTATTCCGGCACGGTGGACGATCAGTATGTCCCCTACATCATGCCGCAGGAGAACGGCAACAAGAGCGATGTCCGCTGGGCGTCTCTGACCGACGACTTCGGCCTCGGGCTTCTCGCCACCGGAAACGCGCAGCTGAACGTCAGCGTCCATCACTCCACGCCCGAGGACTTCACCCAGGCGAAGCACACCTACGAACTGACCCGCCGCGACGAAGTGATCGTCAACATCGACCACGTTGTTCACGGTATCGGCAGCAACAGCTGCGGCCCGCGCGTCCTGCCGCAATACGATCTCAAGTCGGCGGAGACATCGTTCACCGTCCATCTCCAGCCATTCAGCGCTGAGAGCATCGCCCCGATGCGCCTTTGGCGCCGGCTGGCGGGGTCGTAGGAGAAATTTGCTCGCAACTTGAGAACATAGCGTCAAGCACAATAGAATGGCCGGCGGTTAGAAACCACGCCTGTAAGAGCGCAGAAACCCACCTGTGTGGGTTACATAATCGAAAACGCCGCCGTCTTACCGCAGGGTGAATAATAGACGGTATCGTCAACGACAATGTAGTCCACGTAGGGGGACTTCTGTGCTCTTACAGGCGCGGTTTTAACCGCCGGCCATTCTGTTGGCTTAACGATTGCTGATCAGGAATATAACTTGTTGCTGGCGCCCTTACGCGCCCCACCGCTCCCGCACCCGATTCGCCGAGTAAAGACAAATCTCCCACAGATCTCCTACGGGCTCCTGTGTGTATGGCAGAACGGGCATGTATGTCGGTGGGCCGTATTCGGGGGTGAAGTAGATGGTATCTTCGCCGCGCGCTTTGTGGGCGGCGCGGATGCGGTCCCAGTAGGTTTCGAAACGGGTGACGGCGTAGGCAAACTCCGGGGCGCGAGGGTCGGACACCTGCGGTCCTTGCTCGTGGCCGACGCGGCCGTGGACATGGTGGGACCGCTCGTACGCAATCTTCATGTTGGCGTCGTTTTCGTCCAGAAGGCGCTCGCAGACGCAGGTCCAGTGGCTGAAATCGGCGGCGATCTTGAGCTCCGGGAATTTGCGCAGGTACGCCGCCGTGGTCCATGGGTTGAACAGCAAACGCCCACGATGGGTCTCGTGCGTAATTTTAATGCCACTTCGGCCTTCGGCAAGAAGTGCGCCTTCGAAGAAGTCACAGCCGAGATCGAACGGCATGTGGTCGGCGGCGGAGTGAACGTTCAGGAATTTGACATCCAGTTCCGAAGCCCGCGCGACGCCGCTGTCTAATGCGGCGACATCGCCGGGAAACAGCATACCGATAAATCCCAGCCCCCGAGATTTCAGCTGTCGTTCGAATGCGGTGAGATCGCCGTCCGGGATCGGAGCTTCGACGCCGTCGTATCCGGCCTCGGCAATCTGGTCAAGCTGCTCATCCAGCGAGCCTTCCATTCCCCAAAGCGCTTTGTAAACTTGGAGCTTCATTGGTAAACGCCCTCCATGGACGGTGTATTAACTGTGCTGTTACGTACGGGCGGATAGCCGGCGATTAAAATTTGGTCATCGGGCGCAGGCCGTGGGGTTCTCGAAACTGTTTGTATCGTCTTCGCCGGGGCGGTCCTGAAGACACGCGAAATCTTTTTCCAGCAGCAGGCGCAGGGAACGGCCATCGCCGATTTCCTGCGCGCCCTCCACCCCAACCGTCTCAGTATTCACGAGATTGGCGGCGTCTTCCTGCCGAATAAACATGGAGATGTGATTCGCCGCGATTTCCGCCGCCAGCGGCGCGGCCTGTTTGCGGGCCGTGATTGTGCAGCGAAGTGTGTTGTGCGGTCCCGGTCCGAACTCCGTGCGCTCCTCCACCACATCGCCCAGCTCCAGCGCGGCGATCTCCAGGCGGTCCAGGCGAATCCGGACGGAGTTTCCTCGAATACGTACTTTCATCGGTTTTCTTTCCTGTTCAAATCACGCCACTCCTCCGGAGTCTTGACGTTCACGAGAGCCCTGCGAATCTCCTCGGGGGCCTCATCGAGCGTGAGCTCGGCGTCCTGAA
>JAOQAA010000174.1 GCA_025963815.1 Capsulimonas sp. | reverse complement strand
ACCCGGTTCATCTGGCGGTCGATCAGTGATAGTTCGCGGTGCCCCAGAGAGAACGAGAGGGTTCGCTGCTCGCCGGCTTTCAAGTGGATACGTTCAAATGCTTTGAGCAGGCGGACCGGAGTGGTGACGCTGGCGACGACGTCGCGCAGGTAGAGCTGGACGACTTCATCGCCGTCGCGGTCGCCAATGTTTGTCACCGTGACCGAGACCGTGAACTTTGTCGCGGTGGTTTCTTCCGGCTCGACAGTGAGGTTCGTGTATGCAAATTGCGTGTAGCTGAGACCGTGTCCGAAGGGGAACAGCGGACGCCAGTCAAGATCGACATAGCGCGCTTCGGTGCTGTGCTTGTGGTCGTAGGTCAGCGGCAGCTGACCTAGGGATTTCGGGAACGTGACCGGGAGACGGCCGGCGGGGTTGTAGTCGCCAAACAGCACTTCCGCGAGCGCCTCGCCGCCGACTTCCGATGGGTACCAGGCTTCCACGATCGAAGGAATATTTTCGGCGGCCCAGTTGATCGTCAGCGGCCGGCCATTCATCAGGACAACGACGACTGGTGTTCCGGTCGCGTGGACGGCTTTGAGAAGCTGCATTTGATCTTCGGGCAGATCGATATTCGAGCGATCCATGCCTTCACCGGAGATGCCGGGAGGCTCGCCGAGGGCGACAATCGCGACATCAGCGTCGGCGGCGAGCGCCACCGCCGCTTCCAGATCGCCCGCCTTCTGCGCCCAGCCGACGCGAACGCTGGCGCCCCCGCTCATCTTTCGGTATTCGACGGTGAGCGCGTAGGAGCGCCCGGCCTCCAGAGAGACCGGTTTTTGGAGAGCAGCGCCCGGCTCCCAGCTGTTGAGGATCAGATCATCGTCCAGCCAGACACGCATGATGTCCTGCGGCGGAATACTGAAATAGCCGTCGGCAGTAACATCGGGGGTCAGGACGCCGGACCAGCGAACGGAGAAGCCGTCCACGGGAATGCCCGCTGCGGGAAGCGCGGCCACCCAGTTGAAATCGATGGTCGGATCGACGCGGCGCACCAGCGGCTCCGTGTCCATGTTCGCATTCACAAAGAGCTCGGCGCGCAGTCCCATCCCGTCGTCGTGGCTCAGCCAGCGCTCCGGGAGAGCTGAAGCGCTGGTGGAGGCGCCGGTTCCGTCCGCGAACAGCACTTCCGTACTCGACGAGACGGCGGATTGGACGCCGGCGAGCAGCGAAATCGCCTCTCCTCCGCCGCTGCTGGAATAGTCACCCGACCGCGCATGCGCGGCGTTCGGGCCAAGCACGGCAATGCGGGGCAGATCCTTGCGCAGCGGAAGCAGCGCGCCGTCGTTCTTCAGCAGGCAGATCGATTCGCGCGCCGCCTGCAAGTTGACCTCGCGGTGCTCCGCGCTCAGCTTCACACGATAGGCTAACGCCGTATCGATCATCGGGTTTTCAAACAAGCCAAGACGAAATTTGAGGCGCAGCACGCGGGACACGGCCTGATCGACAACTTCGATGGGCAGTGCGCCGCTCTCGACGCCGCCGATGATCGCGGCCTCGAAGACGTCATGATCGAAATCGTAATACTGCATGTCCATGCCGGCGGTGAGCGCCTGCCGGACCGCGTCGGCGGGATCGACCGCGACGCGATGGCGCTCCAGCAGCAAGCGAATAGCGCCCAGATCCGAAAGCACCATCCCCTCGAATCCCCATTGGTCGCGCAGGATGCCCGTGAGAAGATCGCCATTCGCCGCGCAGGGCACGCCATCGATCTCGTGGTAGGCGCACATGATCCCAAGCACGCCGCATTCGCGGATCGCCGCCTCAAAGGGCGGCAGCATGGTCTCGGCCATCTCGCGCGGTCCGGCATGCAGCGGCGCCGTGTTGCGTCCGCCTTCCGGCGCGCCATGCCCCGCGAAATGCTTGGGCTCGGCGGCGGCGGTATGGTCGCTCGCAAGCGTCTCGCCCTGCATCCCTTTGATAAAGGCGACTCCGATCCGGGCCACTAGGTGCGGGTCTTCACCGTAAGTCTCCTCCGTGCGCCCCCAGCGCGGATCGCGCGCCACATCGAAGACAGGGCCAAAGGCGAAGTGGATATTGGACGCCCGCATTTCCGCGCCGACTACCGCCCCCACTCTTTCAATCAGCGCCGGATTCCAAGTAGACGCCAGGCCTATGGACTGCGGAAACGAAGTATTGCCGGGCGAGCACAGGCCGTGCAGCGCCTCCTCGGCGAATAGCACGGGAATGCCAAGACGGGAGTTTTTGCGGATCCAGTCTTGCACGGCGTTGGGAATTTCCGAGGTGGGCGGGTAGAGATCATGGATAGCCCCGACCCCAGCGTCCCCCAGCAACGTCTCCGCGGACGCTTCGTCGAACTTGGCGTCCAGCGCCATCATCGTATGATTGCGCATTTGATCGACGAAGTGCTCGCCCATGTAGAGATCGAGCTGACGCGCCTTTTCCAGCAGAGTCATGCGGCCAAGCAGATCGGCGATCCGCTCGGCTTCCGGACGCGTACTGTCCCAGTAAATTGCCGTTTGTTCGGCTGGAGGAGCATCGGTGAGGACGCTGGTATTTTGCGAGTTATCGTAAACGTTCATAACTTAATTTCCAAACAGTGTCATACGGAGAGCTTCTCACGCCCTACTGGGCATACGCGGCGATTTCGGCGACGGACCACCAGAGGCTATGTTCCCCGGTGCTTGTGACACGGAAGAAGCGCGCCTCGACCGGAGTGAAGCCGATCGTCAGAACGCCGCCCTTGACTGCGGCGACCGTGGCTTCCGGCGTCGCTTCAGCGACAGTCGACCAGGCGTTTCCATCCTTGCTCGCCTCAACCTTGTACCCTTGCGGGAAGTCGCCGGGAAACTTAGCGTCGTCCAGCACGAGCCTTGCGACCTTTTGCGCCGCCCCCATGTCCAGCGTGAAGGCGTCTCCCGCCTGAAGTCCGCGCCCGGTCGTCCATCGAGATTCCGGGTTGCCGTCCAGCGCATCCTGGCCAATGATCGACGCCAGCTGCGGGTTGTCGTGCAAATTGTCCGTGACCGTCCATTTTGTCGCCGGCAGTCCGGGCCGATTGAGCGGCGCCCGCACTTCGAAATTGACGATGTCGGTGCGCTTCGGGATGGCGAGACGACCGATCTGCGACGAGAGATCCAATACGGCGCCTTCCTTGACCGTGAACGGCGCGGCGAGCGTGATCGGCTGAGCGTCGCCATTGGCCGCCACGGAGCGGATCGTCACCGTTTCCGGCGCCGAATCCCCCTTGGCGCCCGGCAGATGGTAGAGCGCGTTCTGCAGCTCGGCGTTCGCGCCGAAGACTTTGCTGATGGTAAGCGTCAGCTTGTTCTTGGCGGGGACATAGTCCAGCGTTCCCCAGAAGCGCGACAGGTAGACGGGGATATGCATCTCAGTCTGCGCCGACGCAAGCCGGGGCGAGACATACAGTCGGCCGTTGGGAACATCGATCGATGTTCCGCCGAGCGCGTTCAGTACGAACCACGTCGTTGGACAGGTCATGTACGTCGGCAGCCCACCCTTGCGTCCACTCGAAGCATCGTAGCAAAGCGACTGGTCCCATGGGCTGTTGTTCTCCTCCCAAATGGAGAAGTACAGGCGGCGGATGGTTTCCAGACCATCGTCCACATAGTTGTCGTAGATCGCCTCGCAGCCGAGATACGGCTCGTGCTGGAGCGACTAGCAACTTGCCGTGGTGATCTTCCCTTCGGTAGTCACCTGCATCGGCGGCATCGGGAAGAACGGCTTCTGGTGCCGAGCCATAGTCTGCGCGATGCTCTGGTGGACGATCTTGTCATCCAGCGTCGTCGGCAGGCCGGAAATGCGCGTCATCCAGTCGCCAGCCAGATTAGCGATAAAGCTATCGTCGACAGTGCGCCCCGTGGACGGCTGCTTCCACTTGCGGAAATATGTCCCTGTCCAGAGGTTCTTCATGACGGAGGCTTGTACTTTGCCAAACGTCTTATTGTATTTGGCGGCCTCTGTGGGAGCGGAGACAGCTGAGGCGGCGCGCAGCGCGCCAAGATAGCATGAAGCCGAGTAGATGAACTGGCCCCGTGGAAGCGTCTCATAATCGTAAGTGCTGCCGCCGGCGGGGATGAATTCATAATCCTCGCCATCCTTGCGCAGCCACTCCATGGCGTTTTGGATGTGCGGGCGCGTGCGCTCTAAAAACGACTTGTCTCCGGTCCATCGGTAGAGCTTCACCGCCTGGCTTACCCAGGATGTCGACAGGTCCGGCCAATCCGTGATGCCGTAATTGACATGCGGCGTCACCATCGCGACGTGGACATTGCCGTCGAAGTGGGTAATGCGGCCATCGGGCATCTGGCACGCGGCAAACTGCTCCAGCTCTGCGCGGTCCAGTTCGGGGAAGAAGGCGGTCATGAAAGCGTGCGACGCCATCCGCTGATCCATCGTGCCCAGCGCGCCGCCCATCTCGATCGGGCTTTCCAGCACGCTGAACTCGCCCTTCTTGGTCAGGACAGTGTTGGAAAACATCGGGAAAGCGCAGTTGATGAGCTTGAGCTTCAGCCAGAATGGGATGTTCGATTTCAGGACGGGCTCCTGCCAGGCCTTTGTCTCTTTGAGCAGACGATCGGTGTTCTTATCGGCGTAGTCGGCGATTTTGAGGCCGTCGCTCCAATAATTCTGCCAGAAATGACCGGCCTGCGTGTTGTCGATCGTCAGATCGGCGTGCGGCATGCGCGCTGTGACATTGGTCGGGTCGAGCACGGCGTCTTGCTCTTTGACGCGAACGCCCAGCCCGTAGATGCTCCAGAAAAGCCCATCGTCGCCAAGGTTCGTCAGGCGCACATAGCGTCCGGCGGTCGGGGTCAACACGACTTTAGCGAGCGACTCGAACATCTCTTCCTTGGTCTTTTCGGCCACGGTCGTCCAGGCGTCCTTGTCGTTCGAGATTTCGACTTTCAGGCCGCGCGGATAGTCGCTGGGCGATGCGCCTTCTCCGCTCTTCAAAATCAGCTCCGTCGGCGTGAGCGTCTTACCGAGATCGACGATCAAACTGTCGCCGGTATGCATGCCGCGCTGAGTTGTCCATCGCTCGGAATTCGTATCGGTCAGGCTCGGAATACGCGCTGGCGTTTCATCGTACGTTCCCGTGTAGTTTTTGATGGGGTTGACCATCAGCATATTGGGCATCGCCCACACGACGTAGTAGTGCAGGGTGCGTGTTTCGCCCGGAGCGAGCGTCACGGTGGCGGCGACCGCGCCGGCGGGCTGCGGGGCGGCTCCTGGAATCGATGCGGGAAGCGTGCCAGAGGTCGCGAAGTCGCTCCAGAAAGAAGGCGCTCCTGCGCCGGCGTCCCAGGCCGTACAGGTTGAGACATCCACGCCGGCGTCCTTACGAACGCTCACGAAGTCTTCTCCCAGCACATTCTGCCGCTGATCGTCGTACTTCTGCGTGGTCGTATAGCGCAGGCCCGTGAGTTGTCCGACGCTCGCCACGCTTTGCGCGTTTCCGCTCAGGTCTTCCCAGGTGACGCCGCCCTTGCCGCCCCACCCCAGCAGGTTCGGCCAAGCCAACGCGATTGTCGCGCTAACGGATTTATTCGTTGGATTAGTCAGAACATAGTCGAGACATGCGATGGGCAGACCAGAATCCTTGGCGTTGTGCGGAATTAATGGTGAAAATGCGTTCAGGCGTACTTTGATCGGCAGATCCGGGTCGGTGTAATCCAATTGCGCGCGCGGAAACCACCCCTGCATTTTGGTGTGCGCAACGTTCTGGACGCCGGCATACTCGCCATCGCTCTTGAGACGGAGCATTCGGGCGACCGGCTGCCCACCGGCGCTCTTAACGCGGACGGCGGCGAACGCGCCTTTTGCCCAGGCATACGGGCGGTCCCAGTTGTGCTGGTTCGTGAAGTTGCCGAATGAGCCATCCGTCATCAATTCAATCTTGCCGACGCCGATGCCGCCGAGCGGCAGGCCGGACTGCCATCGCTTGTCGACAATCGAGCCAGTCGCCGGCTCAAACGAGTTCACCGGAGCCGCCGAAGCCAGGCTCGCCGCCGCTAGCGGCAGCGAGAGCGCTCCGATGAGAGTACGTATCTTAACCATGATCTTATCTGCCTTTAACGTGCATTTGTTGCAATTTATGAAGTAAAAATTAGTTAACGATCTTCGCCTGGGCCGGTCCGCCCGCAGATTTCATCTCCACACCAAAGACCCGGGCGCCAAGCAGGCGGGCGTCATTGCTGCCGGGGATGACCTTCGATGGCGACCATGCATTCCCCGCGATTTTGACGTCAAGGGCGCTGCGCCCCTTGGTGGCCGAAGCCGGAATTTGCAGAACGAGCTTTTCGACTTTGCCGACCGACGCCGCCTTCTTAACTCCCGCCGCCAGGAGTGTTTGTACGGGTGTGTTTCCGCGTGTCAGAAGCCAAACCGTCAGCGTGTAGGCCGCGCCCGACTTCACGGGGAGCTGGAGCGAGGCGTCGCCGGTCGTCCAGCGCGCCGTTTTGAACTGTGAGCGAATGCTGGGCGGATCGCTGTCCGCGTCCTCGCCGCCGCCCCATCCGTCGCCGAGAAACTCTTCGTCGCCGCTCGCGCCGATGTTGATGCGATAGTGCGCCGTCAGCGACTCCGGAAATTGGTAGGCGATTTCGTTCAGCGCGATCTGGGCATAGGCGCCGATCTTGTTCTCTACCACCAAGCCTCCGGGCTGCGAGTTGGCGGTGACAATCGCCGAGCGCACTCCCGGCTTCAGGGATACAGATTTTCCCGTGGCGGCAAAGCTGTTGCTGCTGACGATCAGGTGGCCCTTATCGGCTTGAATCACCCCGCCCTTCGCCCCTTCGGCGAAATGGCAGGCGTTGATCGTGACTTGCGTATTGCCGTGGACCTGGATGGCGCCGCCAGGCGTCGTCCAGAAGTTGCAGTTGACGAACTGCGCCGCGCCGGTCGCCGTAGGCGAAATGACGATCCCAGCGTTGGGCTCTCCGACAAACGCCGTGAACTCGCCGTTCGTCACCTGAATGCCGATGCCCTGAAGATGATCCACCAGCACACCGATGGCGCAGGCGTCCGCGCCGATGCCCATAAACTGCCCGTTACACGAACCTTCGGGGGTCTTGATAAACCGATAACCGATCTTTGCGCCCCAGACAAAGGTGTTCAGTACATATTCCCAGTCCGAGCGCCCGAAGATAAACGCTTCCAAATTTTTCTCGGTGAAGCCGGTGACATAGCGGCCGGTATCGCCTTTCGCCAGCTGGATTGAAGGGTATCCACTGCGCATCCAGTAGTGCGTATTGAAGTGAACGTTCTCGATCCGGCCGATATCCGTAGTGGAATCGATAAAAACGCCGCGCCGCAGTACGCATCCGAACACATTTCGGATCAAATGCAGTTCGCTCGACGGCTGCCCGATCTTGATGCCCTGGTAGGCATTGACCAGCGTGACGTTCTCAACCGTGTTGTGCATCCCGTAGCCATGGATGGCCCAAGGGTACGGAACGATGTTGTCGGCCGTTTCTTCTGGCCAGACCATCGTGACGCCTGTCAATGAGCTGCTTTGCTGAAGCGTGATTGCGGCGGGGCCATTTTCCTGCCCGCGCCCGCCGGTGAGCAGCAGCGTCGTCCCGTGATCCCAGGCGCCATGATGCGGCGTTTCCCAGGTTCCTCGAAGCGCGACGCCCGGCGGAACCTTCAGACTGCCCTTGATCAGATACTGGCCTGCCTCCAGGGAAATGTCCGTCCCGCTTTTGCCCGCCGCATCCAGCGCGGTTTGCAATGCGGTCGTATCGTCTGTAACGCCGTCCCCAGCAACTCCCGGCGGCATTTGCGCCGCACAAACCTTAGCGTCAGATAGGAGACCTAGCAGGACGCAGATGACGGCGGCAGCGCGGAGTTTCGTATATTTCATTTCCCAGCGATCTCGTAAAACATTTCACCGACTCAAAAAGAGAGACGGCGACTCTCGTCGAAAGTCGCCGTCCACTCTTAGTCCCTAAACCGTCAGCAGATTTAGTTGTACTTCTGGCTCAGAGCAGCCATCGCGGCGACCGCGCTTGGGTTAGGCGTATCGCAGTTGATCGCGTCGCCGCCCTGTGCGGGGTCGGTCGGATTGATCTTGCAGTTCGTATCGCCATTGGCGTAAGCGCTGTAGGGATCGACCTGGCCGAACTGGCTGAGCGGCGTGACGAGATCGACGGGCTTCATGGATTTGGCGTGACCATCACAGTAAACGACATTGACCCGTCCCACATGGCCGGCAAACATCGCGTTGTACATGCTGGCGCTCGAAGCATTGGAGGCGTCGCAGACAGCTCCGCCGCAGGACCACCAGTCTGGCCAGTGCGTGTGAGCGTCACCGGCCTGAGATTCCGAGATCATGATCTTGGAGGCCGGCTTGTCGATTCCCGCAATGCCATGGTACGGCGAGTAGTTCGGCTGGCCGCCGTTCAAGAAGCCAAGGTCAGCGTTCATGGCGTAAGAGGCGGGGATTTTCGGATCCTGGCCATCGCTCTGCCCCATCAACCCACCGTTGACATTAAGCACTTTGGAGTTGGACGGGCAGACGAACACTTGGAGACTCTTCACATAAGGGAAGATCTCTTGTCCCCAGTTCATGCGGGGTGAACGGTTGGCGTCCCAGGCCGCAGGCAGCCGCTCGTCGTTATCCTGCACGTACTGCAGGAAGCTGAGTCCGAGCTGTTTTTCGTTGCTCAAACACGAGATCTGGCGGGCCTTCTCCCGCGCTTTAGCGAAGACAGGGAAGAGAATCGCGGCAAGTATCGCAATAATTGCGATAACAACGAGAAGTTCGATAAGAGTAAAGCCTTTTCGGATGTTCATAGTATTCCTCAATGTAACGAAATGATACTAAATACGCCGCTTGGACGAATAAGATACAGAGGTGCGTTCCTCATGTATTTATTATATAGCAGTGATCGCTCTAAGTCTAGTCTCAATCCCTTCGATTTATTGATCTATCCTCTTGCCATTATTGACAATTATTCATACTTAATTCAATAATAAATTTCATATATACTATATTGTA
>JAOQAA010000006.1 GCA_025963815.1 Capsulimonas sp. | reverse complement strand
GCCGAGTTCGTCACCACTGAGGACAACGCGCATCTGGTGAACATCAACGTGAATGTTCATCCCAAGTATCGGCGGCGCGGCCTTGGGCGCGAGATGTTTCGGCAGGCCGCCCAGGTTCCGAGCCGCGAAGGCAAAACGCTGATCATGGGCTCCACCAACGACCGCGCGCCGGGAGGGGAGGCGTTCATGCTTCGGATCGGCGCCGAGCGCGGCCTTACGCTGCGCGCCTTTCAGCTGCGATTAGAGAGTATCGATCCCGAACAGAACCGGCAACTGTCGGAGGATCGAAGCTCGGCGGACGAGTTCACGCTGGAGTTCTATGATGGTGCCTATCCCGAGGATCAATTGACGGCGATTGTCAATCTTCACGCCGTCATGAACACACAGCCGCGCGGCGATCTGGACATCGAGGACGTGCAGACGACCCCGGAGCAGATACGGCAGATGGAAAGCATGGAGGCGGCTGCGGGAGTACAGCGGTGGACGCTGATCGCCCGGGAGACAGCCACCAGCCGCCTGGCCGGGATCACGGAAGTGATCTGGCATCCCGGCGTCCCGCAAATCGTGAAGCAGGAAATGACCGGCGTCCTGCCCGAGTTCCGAGGCTATGGCCTGGGACTGCGGATCAAGGCGGCGATGATCGATCGCATTCTTCGAGAGCGCCCGCAAGCAGAATTCGTTCGGACCGCCAACGCCGACTCCAACGCGGCCATGCTGCGCATCAACGAAACGCTTGGGTTCGAGTCCTATATGTCCGCCTGCAACTGGCAAGTGACGACCGAACAAGCGCTGGCGTATTTAGCGCGATGATGCTCAGAAACGATAAGGGAAGCAGTCCTCCCCATTGGAGTAACAATGATGCGACCCGAAGACCAACCTGCCGCAGTGACGCACTGCCGTGTTTCCTATCCACAAGACCAACCGTATGATCCGCAGGAGAAAGCACGGACATACGAAGAGTGGTCGGCTCCTCGCATTCGGTCGCTGACGCTCGCTAAGATCCGAAAAGAATTTATCCAGGATCAGCAAGGGTTTTCGTCGATTTCCCAGCATTTGGTGAGCAGACTCCCCATTCTTGAGGATATGCCTGGCGATCGAGCCGTCGTGCGGTTGGGTTTTGATCTTTGCGATCGCTGGACCGATGAATGGCTCCAGTTCCTCCCAAATCTTCCCTATATTTCACTGCCGGTGCTGTTCTTCCAGGAGGACCTTGCCGCCGGCGGAGAACCGCATCTGTCTATTGCGATATCCGGCGCTCCGCATTCGTTCGACATGAGCGAATCCTACCATTCGCGACCGACCGGCGATGCGCCTGAAATTCTCGCGCAGCCAGCCCGTCTGCGGCATTTTCGTCAAATGCGCAGGGAGGGGCAATGGGGATTTTGGAGTGAACGCGCTCTGACACGGGCGCGTCAGGACTTCCAGCGCCTTTACGCTGAGAAATGCTTTGCCGACCAAGTTCTTATCCTCGCCTCGCTGATCCGTCTGCTGTCGGAATGCGCGTCCGGGATGTATACAACCCGACAATCGTCAGAGCGCAAAATACATGATGCCCGTCTGGTGGGCATGAACGAACTGATCTCCTTTATCGCCAATGAGCTTTCTCCGAAAGTCGGCGGTTATGGATATAAATGGAGCACTCTCGATTTTGCCGAAGACCTGTTCTGGATCGCCAAGGACTGCGACTGCGAATATGAACTCATGTCGCTCTGCGGCCTTTTAATCTGGTCCGATCCATATTAATCTCCGCTTCTTGGAATATTGTACTGAGATACGCAGCCGTAAACTCATAGCGATTGACAATAATATCAAAGTGTGTAACAATCGCACTTGCATATTCGAAAAGGATGTCTGAGATCCATGCCCACGAGTTCACGATTCGCCGTCGCCGTCCATGTCCTTGCCACCATCACTCTGCGCGACGGCGCTCCGGTGCGGTCGGAGGATCTGGCTTATACCGCCAGCACCAGCGCGGTGGTCATTCGGGCGCTGCTGTCGCGTCTGAGTGACGCGGGGCTGACGACATCGCAGCTGGGTTCCGGCGGCGGGGCGCTGCTGGCGAAGCCGGCGGATCAGATACGGCTGTTGGATGTTTACGAGGCGGTGGAGGACACGGAGCTCTTTACGATGCACCGGAAGGCGCCCTGCAAGGACTGCGCCGTGGGGGGAAGCATCCTGGAAGCCATGCAGCCCGCGCTGGACCGGGCGCGCGCGGCCTTCGAGAATGAACTGGCGCGCGTGACCGTCGCCGAAATCGCGGCCGAGGTTGTACGGATCGGTCACATCACCCTCCCACTCACATGGTGACGTCTTTTTATTCAAATATGTAACTATGTTCATGACACACAATTATCACAATTGAAAGAAGGTCTCTTTATCTCACAGCAATCCACGCTCTTTCACAACGTTTACATCTGGCTCCACGACGCCGCTCCCGCCGACACCGTCCAAACGGTCGCCAATGCGGCCCGTACGCTTCTCACGGAGATCCCCGGCGTTCAAAATCTCGTCGTGGCGGCGCCCGCCGGCTCGCCGCACCCCCTGGTGGACGGCTCCTACACCCTCGTCCTGCTGATGGAATTTCCCGACGCGGCTGCGCTCGACGCCTACGACAGCCACCCCGACCACGTTCGTTTCGTCGACGAGTACAAGCACTTGTTCAGTCGTCTGGAAGTCTACAACTCGGCGGCGATCCTTTAGGGGGCCGAATCACGAATAAAACGTCGGCGTGGGGATCGTGTCGCAGAGCGCCCATTCGCCGAGTTCTTTGAGCTTGTAGTCGACGGGGTCGTGCAGGGTGTGCGTTCGGAGGTTTCGCCAGTAGCGGTCGAAGTCGAAATGGGCGGCGGTGGCGCTGGCGCCCATGACTTCGAACATGCGCTGGACGACGTCCAGGCCATTCTTGGTCGCCGACACTTTGGCGGCCGCGACGGCGAGGGAGGTTTCGCCGCGCTGCCGGGCGGTCAGGTCGTCGCCCAGATCCCAGGATTGCTGGAAGACATCGGCGGCGCGATCCGCGAGAAGGCGGGCGCCTTCGAGCGCCAGCCAGAGTTCGCCGTAATGACGCAGGATGTACGGATCGTCCGAAGCGGCGGCGGCGCCCGACGTTCCCCAAGGGCGGCTCTTCGATAGTGTGTAACGCTTGGCTTCTTCAAACGCGCCTTCGGCGATGCCGAGAAAGACATTCACCAGGATCAACTGCGCCAGACACGGGCGCAGGGAGGCGAAGATGCTCCCCAGCGGCCCTGGTGTCGTGAGCAGATCATCGGGGTTTACCTTCAGATCTTGAAACGCCACGCTCCCGCTGTCGGTCTGTCGCTGGCCCATGTTGTCCCAATCGTGATGGATCGTGATCCCCGCGCGATCCGACGGTGTGACGGCGACCATCAACTTGCCGTCGACACTTGAAAGCGCCGAGGCGACCAGAATGTCCGAATCCGCCGCGCCCGAGCAAAAGCTCTTAACCCCATTCCACACCCATCCCACGCCGTCGGGCGCGGCGACGGTTCGCTTGTCCAGCGGGTTGAGCGCGTTGCCCCAGAACCAGTTCTGGGCGACAGTCGGCCGATAAAGCGCCTCCATTTGACTCTCCGAGCCAAAGAGCCTCACGGTGGCGACCAGCAGATGGTGGAACCCAAAAACATGCGCGACCGAGCTATCCGCCCGCGCAATCGTCCGCACCGCAAGCATCGTCTCCGGCCACGACGCGCCGCCCCCGCCATATTCCGTGGGAACGGACATCGCCAGCAGCCCCGACTCGCGCAGTCGATCGCGTTCACGCTTCGGTGTCCCGCCGGCCTTGTCCCGTTCGGCCGCCGTTTCGGCGAACTCCTGCGCGAGACGCTCGGCGACGAGCTGTGATGACGGGGGGAATGGATGGATTGTCATGTGGGTTTATTCGGCGAGGGGCGTGGGGATTCCTTATGCCGCATTTGGCCTGCATGTGCGAACGCTGTGTTCTACCTCTGCCGGGTTACGCCCACGCCCGTGTTCTACCCACCCCGGCCTTCGGCCACCCCTCCCGGGTTACACCCACCCCGGCCCTTCGGGCCACCCCTCCCGGGTTCCACCCACCCCGGCCTTCGGCCACCCCTCCCGCAGCTGGAGGGGTTTGGAAGAACTGTGCTGACGCAAGCCGTCTGCGTTACTAGTCCATTCCCCTCCAGC
>JAOQAA010000157.1 GCA_025963815.1 Capsulimonas sp. | reverse complement strand
ATTTAGAATTTCACTGACACGACCACTATGCCCCAGTATCGGCTCCAGGTCTCGCCGTGTCATTCCGCGCTTCTCCATCTCGTATTCAATGGCGGCGATTGGATCGGGAGGTCCAATGGGATAAAGCTTTGCTTCGTGCGTTTGGACAAGTGTGGCTAAAACGTCGAGAGTGTCAAAGTCATCGTCAGTCGTCGCTTCATCAACAAGTCGCTCGACTTCACATAACATCTCTTGATAATCCGCATCTGTTCTAATTGGCTTAATTGCTGTCAATGCTTTACCTCAACATTCAGAACATCGATCGCATCATATTCTTCATGTGTGCCGATGAATTTAATCAGCACGATTTGCGCCCTGTACGAAATAGCCACGATCAGCCTGTAGTTGTTGCCTCGGATATTGAACACAATACGATTATTGCCTACAGGGTCGGCGTTAGCATATTGAGTCTTGAGTTCATTTGAGTTTTGCCAAGTTGCCTTCTCAGTATCCGCGATCCATGCTTTCAATGCATTTTCAGCGTCTGGAAAACGATCCTCCCAAAATGATTTCAGTGGCCCAATCTTGATGATCCGCAAGCACAACCTCCGTGGAGCCTCTTCATATACGTTTATTATACCCCGCCTCTCCCATTTTGGGAGATATTTCTTTTTCTGTAGAGCACAGGTTATTTGACAGACCCGCAAAATGACGGCGCGGGCGGTATTAACCGCCCGCGCCGTCACAGAGAAGTCCAACGGAATTAGCGTGCGTGCTCCGCGTACGGATCAATGACGTCCGTCTCTTCCGTCAGGAAGTCCTTGGCGGCGTCGTGAGCGCTGAGGGCGTTTTCGAACTGCGCTTTGTATAGGTTGTAGTACAGTCCGCCCATCGCCAGCAGGTCCGCGTGTTTGCCTTGCTCGACGATTCTGCCCTGATCCATGACGATTATAGAATCTGCATGCAATATCGTCGAGAGGCGGTGCGCGATGATCAGAGTGGTTCGCCCGACCATCAGGCGATTCAGCGCCGTTTGGATCAGCTGTTCGCTTTCGCTGTCCAGGGCGGAGGTGGCTTCGTCGAGGATCAAGATGCGCGGGTCGCGTAGGAAGGCGCGGGTGATGGCGATGCGCTGCTTCTGTCCGCCGGAAAGCTTGGTCCCGCGCTCGCCGATCTCCGTATCGTAGCCGTCGGTTTGGCTTTCGATGAAGTCGTGCGCGTTGCCGGCGATGGCGGCTTCGACGATCGCATCGTCGTCGGCGTCGGGGCGGCCATACAGAATGTTATCCCGGATGCTTCCCGTAAAGAGAATATTGTCCTGGAGCACCATGCCGATGAATGAGCGGAACCAGCTCTTCTTGAAGTCACGGATATCGCGGCCGTCCACGCGGATCGCGCCCTTGGTGACATCGTAAAGACGGGGGACCAACTGGATCAGGGTTGACTTGCCCGCGCCGGACGGTCCGACGAAGGCGACGACTTCTCCCGGCTCGATCGTCAGGCTGATGTCTTTGAGGATGGGGTTCTCATCGTATCCGAACCAGACGTGATCGAACTCGACCTTGCCCTGAATCCGGGGCAGCGTGATCGCGTTTTCCTTCTCCTTGACCTCCGGGCAGATGTCGAAGATCTGGAAGATCCGCTCAATCGCCGCGCTGGCGTTGGAGATAACCGCCGCAAGGTCCGTGATGCGCTGAAGGGGGCCGTAGAACGTCCCTAGGAAGGCCCAGAACATCAACAGCGTGCCGGGTGTGAGCTTACCGTGCAGGACTTCCAAGGCGCCAACCCAGACGACGATGACCGGGGCGATCGTCGTCAAAAGGTTCGACATCGCCATATTGAACGAGGCGAGGCGCACCGCCGTGACCTGGCGGGTGAGCAGAGAGCGATGCAGCCGGTGGAAGAGCCGCACTTCGCGCTTCTCCTGCGCGAAGGCCTGAACGACGGTGACGCCGCTCATCTTCTCCTGCACCTGTCCGGACATCTCCGACAGGCCCTCCTGAACGGCGTGGGACGCCTTGCGGATCTGCTGGCCGAACAAGCGCACGCTCATGATCCACAGCGGCAGCACGGCAAAGGCCGTGAGCGCCAGCTTGCGGTCCAGCGTCAGCAAAAAGCCCCCAAGGATGATGATGGAGAGCGAGTCCATCCAGAGATTGGTGCAGGCGTTGCCGATAAAGTTTTGTGCGAGCGCGACGTCGCTGGTCAGGCGCGAAACGATGCTTCCTGAGCGCTCGCGCCGGAAGTACGACAGCGACAGCGACTGGATATGCTCGTAAAGATCGTTACGCAGCTTGAAGATAACGCGCTGGCCGCCGATCCCGGCGAAGTAGGCGCGGAAGAAAACAAGTACGCCCCAGAACGGCAGGAAGACGAGCAGCGATCCCAGCAGCGTTTGGATGCGCGCGGCCTTCGAGGCGCCCATTCCGACCGTGTGGGCGAGGTACCAATCGAGCGCCCGGAACAGGACGTTGCTTTTCGCGGCGGACGCCGCGCCAGCGCCCCCATTGCCCAGAATATGGTCGAGGACATATCCGACCGTCGTCGGAATGAGATTGGGGACCAGATAAATCGTGACGCCGCAGAGCGAGGCGATCACGAAAAAGTGCGCGGACGGTTTGAGATAGGCCAGAAAGCGCAGCATCGCCTGTCGCTCTCGCTTCGGATCGCGCTCGATTTCATCGGCGCGCCGCGCGATGGCGTCGGCAATTGCATCCCTCTTCCTGGCCTTGCGTAAGTTCGGTGGTTTCCCGGCGGTGGACAGCATCGGACATGGCTCCTTCGTGTCGATCGTTTCGGACGTTTCACTACCCCATTTTATTCCAACTCGCGTGATAAATGGATTGTTCCCGGGATTCGTGAAAAATTGAACAAACTTCAGCGCGAAAAACGCTTCTCGCTTTCATTGCCGTTCGTTTACGGAGAGCGTCCTGTGAACTCCAGGTGGTATATTAATTCCGTGAGCTAGGTATTAATGTTGAGTGCGGGAGCTGTCCGCGCCGAAGGCTGAAGAAGTATATGTCGACGCATCGGAGACGGATGATTTTGGAAGGAAGCGAGAAGGCGGCCATGGGCGGCAAGCGGCGTTCGACGATCAGTGATGTCGCCGTGCGCGCCGCCGTATCGCGCGCCACGGTTTCAAATTATTTGAACGATAAGGGGCGGATGAGCGCCGAGACGCGCGCGCGTATTCAGGCGGCGATGGACGATCTGCACTTTACGCCAAGCGCCCTGGTCCGCGCGATCCGCAAGCAGCGCACACGCATCCTGGGGGTCTTCATCTTCGGCCTGAGCAGTCTGGACCAGAACATCGGCGTGGCCCTGACGCCCCATCTTTTGGCGGGGATCAGCAAGGCCGGCGACGCCGCCGGGCACAACCTTCTGCTTTATACCGGATGGACCCAGACCGCCGACCGGCACTCAGCGCTGGAATACCTGGATGGGCATATCGACGGCTTGATCTGGGTGGCGCCGCCCTTGCACAACGCCACGCTGGAGCGTGTGGCCGAAGCCGGCCTGCCGGTGGTCGCGCTGCTGACGCGTCACGTGCCGGAAGGCGTCGGGTATGTGAATGTCGATAACGTGGGCGCGGTCGCGCAGATGGTCGCAATGCTGGCCGCGCAGGGCCATACGCGCATTGGCTACATCGGCTCCCTGCACGACTCGAATTTTCTTGACCGCCGCGATGGGTATCGCCAGGGCATGCGCGAGGCGGGTCTCCCCTGTGATCCGGACTTGGAAAAGATAGGCCTCGTAGCGGGTGACTTCTCCCAGCAGGCGGCGTCAGAGTGGCTGCTGCTGGACGAGCGTCCCACCGCCGTGATCGCGGGCGACGATACCTGGGCCGCCGCGACCGGCAGGCAGTTCGAGCTTGCCGGCCTGCGGATTCCGGACGACATCTCCATCACCGGCGTCAACGACACTCCGGACGCCCAATCGACGTTTGGCGGCCTGACGACGATCCGTCAGCCGTTTCGCGACATGGGTGAACTGGCGGTGGAGCGCCTGGTGGCGATGATCGAAGGCGCGCCGGTGGATGAGTGCCGGATCACGGTGGCGCCGCAGATCGTGGTGCGGGAATCGACGCGGGCGGTGTGAAGGCAGGGGGGCCCCATCCTAAACGCTCACCCTCAGAACATCCACCCCCGCATCGGGAATCACCAGCATCCCGCGCTCGCTCCGCTCGCAAGTCCCGCCTTCCACATTGTCCACAGTCTCAATTCCCATTAAGCGCAGCCGCCAGCCCGACGCCGAGCCTGTGAGCCTCGCTTCAATGCGTCCCTCGTTTCGCGTGACCGTCAGCGTCGCGCCGGGTTC
>JAOQAA010000153.1 GCA_025963815.1 Capsulimonas sp. | reverse complement strand
ATGATAAGGATATTATTATGCCCATCGCGAAGGAAATCGCGGAAAGAGCGGAGCTCGCCTACACGAAACCGCAGAAGGACCAGATTTCCCCCATGGCTCCCTTGAAGCCCCGCGAAATGGTTGCTGCTGGTTCCCTTGGGAAGCGCCGGGAGAAGATGGGCGTCCTGGACGATTGTCTGCTTGCCCATGCCGACTTTGCCTTTGCGCTGCATTCCTGAAACGAGCTGGCCTTCGCGGCGGCGGTGGCCGTAGCGCAGGACATCGAGCAGAGCGTAGCGCATGTAAAGCCACAGGTATGGATCCCAGTGGTGCCCGTGCTCCATATAAGTCCAGTGCGGGTAATCGCCGCCCTCGGCGTCGGTGCAAAGCAGCAGCGAAGGGTTCCAGGCGCTCTGGACCCCGGGCAGGTAATCCGGCATCTTCGGGCGCACATAGCGCAGTCCGCTGATCCCGATGTCGTGGTTGCCCGTCTGAAAGATGGCGCGACGGACCGGCTGCTGTCCAGGTTCGGGCTGCGTGAGGCGGAGCAGGGGCTCAAGAACGGGATCGTAACGCTCCAGCAGAACGCCCTGCTCGGTGGCGAGAGATTCGCTCAGGCGCAGCATCAGCGGCTCGGGCTTGTTCTCATCGGGGTGCAGCGGGAGATCCATCAGATCGCCGTTTAAATAAAAGCTATCGATCCTGGGATTGGATTTGATGGTGGCGAGCAAGTCTAAAAACCGGGTCTGGCGTTCCGAAACGCCGCCGCTTTTGGCGTACTCCCACGTATCGATGTGCAGGTCCGAGACAATTACGCCCAGCGGCCCGTCGGCGGCTGCGGGGGCGACCTCCGTCGGCTGCGGCGGATCCCAGAAGCGCTCCATCAGCCACTCCTGCGCCGGACCAGCGTATGTGACCCACATCGTCCCCAGCACGATGGCGACGGCGAATCCGCACACCACGCCCAGCCCAGTGATCAGGCCGGAGGCGATATGCTCGGCGCCGACCCGCCATGCGCCCGTGAACAGACGCCAGACAAGCACGAAGACGGTCACATAGACGACGAGGGGACCAATGCGGCTCCCAAAGCGTTTCCAGATAGGATTCAGCGAGTTATCCTCCGGCGATGTCGTTCTTGGTTTGATCGAACAGGCCGACGACGACGTTCAAAATCGTCCCGCCGATGATGATCCCGATCCCAATGCTTAGCCCCAGGACGGCGCCCTGCCGGAACAAAAGCATCCCTCCGCTCAGGAAGAAGCCCACGACCGTCACGAGCAAAAGCGCCGCGGCGAACCCCGTCACAAATCCCCGTTTCGCGGCTCGGCCGATAAGGACGGCGGTGTCACGATCCATAGTCGCCTCCGATTGCAGTCAGTAGATGGCGATATTATAGCGGACAAGCAGGTGGGCGTCAATGAGGAAAGAGGCGGCGAACCCAAATCCGTCGTTTTCTCGTTAATCCTATTCATGGATACACCCATCATTCTCACGCCGCAGCAAGCGGCAAAGCACCGTAACATTCGGATATGGATCGCGGCTGTTGTGGGCGTCGCTGCGCTGGCGGGCGCTGTTTTCGTCCACGAACTGGATGTAAACCCCAGCGTCTCGGTCCCCATGCCGACGCTTCCATCGCCCAACGCCTATGACGACTACGTTCGGGCGGCGGCGCTCCTGAAGGACAAGAAGGAGGTGGACGCTCCGGGGAACCGGGGAACGCCGCGCACGGCGCTGCTGCCGCCCGAAGTCTCGGAGCGCGTGCTGCGCGACAATACGCCCGCCCTGGCGGCCCTGCGTCAAGGCGTGAAGCATGCCTATCTGAACCCACCGGCGCGCTCCTTCAATACGGCCAACACATCCCTGGGGCCTGACCGTGTCCTCGCGCGCCTGCTCGCGCTGCAGGCCGATGTTCAGGCGTCCCATGGCGAGTGGGGCGCGTCGGCGCAGACCAGTCTGGACGGTCTCAAAATGGGGAGCGACATCCCGCGCGGTGGGGGCGTGATCCATCGCCTGGTCGGCGTCGCGATTGACGCGATCTCCCGTGAGGCGCTGGGACGAGCCGTCGACCACCTGAGTCTCGCGGAGACGACAGCCGTGCTGGAGCGTCTGCGGGCGATCGACGCCGACCCGCAGACGACGGCGCAGACTTTCCGGGAAGAGAAATGGTCCACGCAGGCGAGTCTGATGGAGCTATTCGGGCGCCCGTCCTGGCGTACGACATTCCTCGGGGAGAATGCCGGCGGGGACGCCGGGCCGTCGCTTTCCATGCGAATGTCATTCCTTCTCACGAGCAAGCGCCGCATGATGGCCGATTATACCGACGATATGGATACGACGATCTCCGACATGGAGGCGCATCGCCCCACATCGCCCCTGCCTCCCGCGCACTCCGATCCGATGGCGGACATACTTACGCCCGTGTTTATCGGCCTGCCCGCGATGTGTGACAACGACCGAACACAGAACGCATTCCTGGGGATCGCGCTGGCGCTTCACGCCTATCAATTGCAGCATCACGCCTATCCCGAGACGCTTTCGGCGCTGGCGCCCGATCTCCTTCCGCGTCTGCCCGATGACCCCTTCGCGCCGGGCTCCCCGCTGCGTTATCAAAAGAACGCGGGGACTTACACTCTCTACAGCGTCGGCCCGGATGGAGTGGACGATGGAGGAAAAGCGATTGATGACCCGACCGCCCCCAGCGCGAAAACAAGGCGATCCGTCATGCAAGGCGCGAAAGGTGATGTCGTCATGGGCGTGAATTTCTGACGTGCTTATTGAAGGACTGGTAAAACAGGACCATTGGTCGTATGATGATCTTATGGAAACAATGAACGATCGCGCAAAGCGCCGTTCCCCAAAGCGCAGTGTGGCGATGATCATGACGGTGGTGGTAGTCGGCGCCTTCGCCGGCGTCATCGGTTTCCTGTGGCGCCTTGAGCGTGACCCGGTGGTGAATATTCCCGTGCATACCGTTCCGTCGCCCAATGCGTTCGATGATTATGCGCGGGCGGGAAAGCTGCTCCAGGACGCAAGGACAGTCTCCGCGCCGGTCCGGAGAGGGACATCTCGGGTTGCGCATCTGCCGCCCGCGGTTCAGGACCGCATTCTGCGCGACAATGCGCCTGCGCTCGCGGCAATTCGAGTCGGCCTTGCGCACCCTTATGCGACGCCGTCAAAGGGAATGGCCGCGACGAAGTTCGACTATCTAATGACGGATCGAAGCCTGGTGCGTTTGCTCGCGTTTCAAGCCGATGTGCAGGCGGCGCGGGGAAAGTGGGCGGATTCCGCGCAAACCAGTCTCGACGCGCTCCAGATGAGCGAAGATATTCCGCGCGGAGGAGGTAGTCTTCCTCTGGTCGTGGGAGCATCCCTCGGGGCCACTGCGCGCGATCCACTCCTTCGCGCCGTTCCTCATCTCGATCTGGTGGGCGCAAAGGCCGCGCTGCGCCGAATTCACAAGATCAATTCTGAAGGACAGCCGTATTCGCAAACGGTTCAAGAAGACAAGTATTCCGGGCAGGCGAGCCTGATGGAGATATTTCAGAAACCCGACTGGCGAAAGAAAATTCTCCAGGAGAGTTTATGGGTCGGAGGGGCGGGAAAGGATGTGGAGTCGCGCGTGAGAAGCGCGCTCACCAGCAAACAGGATCTCATGAACAGTTACACGAAATTCATGGACGGAATGGTCGCCGACGCCGAAGCGCATCGTCTGCAGAAGAATTTCAATTACTTCATGTTCGACCCGTT
>JAOQAA010000149.1 GCA_025963815.1 Capsulimonas sp. | reverse complement strand
ACCCGGTTTCGATCCGCTCGCGCAGGGCCGCGACCGCCCGCAATGATCCGCGCGTAAGGGCGGGAGGGGTGTTGGGAAGGGAAGCGTCAAACGTCTTGATGTTCATAGTCGCAGCGCCGTTCACAATCGTGTATTCATGGAAGACTCAAAGCATGCCGCAGTTACGGCTGACTTGCCATTATTGTACCATTGATTTCTTCCCCTGCGAATCATGCCCCAGTCCCTTTCCAAGAAACACTGAGGGAAAGCATGTATTGGCGCCATTTTAATATTCAGAAATGGTACCAATAAGAAAATAATTCTTCTGATGGATCCATAAAATGAGAAATGGTATAGATTTGTGATATCATGGTAGAAATGACCGCCGTCAGGCGCAATGGCGCGCTTACTTGTGCCGGCGAAAGGACAATCATGATCAGTTCTCGGATTCTTTCGATCGCCCTGCTGGGCTCCGCGACCGTGGTGGGCACGGTCGCCTTGGTAGGATCGGCGGCGCTGGTGGGCTCGGTGGCCCCAAAGGGCGCGCAGGCCGCCGCTCTTCCCTTGGCGCCAACGCCGGCGCCAGGTCGGATTGGGACGGCGCGGCTGCCGCTGCCTTTGCCAGGAACGTCTCCGCTGGCTCCGGACCGTCTCCGTGCGGAAAATCCCTGGAACCTGCCGATGAACGGCCTCTGGAAATTTCGCCTGACCCATGGCCAGATCCTGGATGGCGCATTCGCGCGTTCTCCGGCGGAAGCCGAGGAATTTCGAGTCTCCAGCACCGAAGGCGGCAATCTTCCACAAAACGCCTTCGACGGCGATCCGAAAACGCGCTGGTGCGCTGCGGGCGGCGCCTTCCCGCAATGGATCCAGGTCGATCTGGGCAAGGATCTGCCCGTTCGCGCCGTGAACCTGACCTGGGAGCGCGATACGGAAACCTATCGCTGCAAGGTTGAAGGCAGCGCGGACGCCAAAACCTGGACGACCCTCACGAACACCTCCACCGCCGAAGGCGCGGGCGTTGGGAACGGAGCACTGGCGATTGCGCCGCGCACAGTGCGCTACGTTCGTTTGACTATCCTCAGCGCCAGCGCGACCGGCTGGGCGTCGCTGTTTGAGATGGGCGTTCAATATCAAGACGGAAGCGGGAATCTGGTGACGTGGCGGCCTTCCAAGCCGGACATGACGGCGCCTGTCGGATCCGATAATTTCACGCATGTGGATTACGACGACAAGGGATGGGACAATGTCCAAACGCCGTCCAACTGGGAACTGGCCGGATATTCGATCCCAACTTATAACTCCGTGGACGACGCCGTTGGGCAGTACCGCCGCTGGGTGACGGTTCCGGCGTCCTGGGCGGGGCGTAAAATCGTGTGGCGGTTCGACGGTGCGTTCAACGGCGCCGAGATCTTCGTCAACGGCCAAAAGGCCGGTTACCACGAAAGCGGCTACACCGCGTTCGATGTCGATCTGACTGGACTGGTCCAGCCCGGCAAGCGCACTTTATTTGCTGTTCGCCTCAGCAAGACCACCCCGAGCTCCGAAGCCGAGACCGGCGACTACCAGGCTCTGGGCGGAATTTACCGGGACACCTCCCTGATCGCCGTTCCCCAAACGCATGTCTCCGACATCACCGTACGGACCCCGCTAACCAACGATTACCAGGACGCCAATCTCGAGGCCTCGGTGAGTGTTTCGGGGCCGCCGGGGTCGACCATCGGCGTCTCTGGAACATTGACTGATCTTCAGGGCAAGCCCACGGGAGTACGTCTGACGGGGACGGCGCAGATTGGCGCTGATGGGATGGGAACTCTGGCGCTGTCCGCGCCGGTCCAGCGGCCCAAGCTCTGGTCGGCGGAGAAGCCCGCGCTTTACTATCTTGTGCTGGAACTGACACAGGATGGTAAGAGCGTCGAACGCGTCGAGCAGCGCTTCGGTTTCCGGCAGGTCACGATCCAGGACAACGTTGTGCTCTGGAACGGCAAGCCGATCAAGACCACGGGAATCTGCCGTCACGATTACTGGGCCGACAAGGGATTTGCGCTGACGGATAAAGAGTGGCTGAAGGATCTGTCGATGATGAAGGACGCGAATATCAACGCGGTCCGAACATCGCATTACAACCACGCCGCCCGGTTCTTAGAACTGTGCGACGAAAAGGGCATGTATATCCTCGACGAAGTTCCGTTCTGCTGGATCGACAACCGCGTCAAGGACCCGAAGTTCGCGCCGGCGCTGCTGTTGCGCGCCGAAGATACTGTCGCGCGGGACAAGAACCGGGCGTGTGTCCTCGCCTGGAGCCTGGGCAACGAGAACCCGGTCGGACCGAACACCCAGGAAGTCTTCGACCTGGTCCAGAAGCTCGATCCGACGCGTCCCGCGTTCGCCTCGGGCGCCGGTCCATGGGATGTGAAGGGCCAGCCGCTGCGCGACACGCACTATCCCGGGCCGGACAGCTTCCAGCACTATATCGATGTGGATTCCTCCAAGGCGCCTCTGGTTGTCACCGAGCATCCGCATACGTTCTACTCCAGAGAAGCCCAAGAGTACGATCCCGGCATCTCCGACCTCTGGACCGAAACGCTGACCAAGACGTGGGATATCATCTGGAAGCAGCCCAAGATCCTCGGCTCGTTTATCTGGGAATGGCAGAACCAGGGGATCGCGGACAAGTATCCGGATCACACCAAGGACTTCTATTTCGGCAAAGACTATTTGCGGCAGGAGAACAACAAGGGAATCGTGACTGCCTACCGTGTTCCCAAAGCCGAATTGTGGGTCGTCAAGAACGCCTATAGCCCGGTGGTCGTCGGCGCGCGCACGGTGGCTCCCGCCAGCGGCGCATGCGTCGTTCCGATCACCAACCACTATGCGTTCACGGACCTGAGTGAGATTACCTGCCGATGGACCGCGCTGCGCGGCGGCGAAACATTGCAATCGGGAACGCTCAACATTCCCTGTGCGCCGATGCAGTCGATCGACGCCAAGTTCCCCGCGCCCGCCGGCATGACCGCCCTGCATCTTCAGTTCCTGCGCTCCGACAAATCGCTGATCACCTCCGCCCTCCTCGCCGCGCCCGGAGCGCCGGCGCCGGCCGCCCCGCCTGCGCTTGCTAGTGGCGGAACGATGACGATCAAAGAAGCGCCGAATAAGATTACGGTTGCGAACGCACTGCAAAGCATCACGTTCGATCGTTCCACGGGAATGGCGCAGACATGGCGCGTGGGTGGGAAGGACGTGATTACATCCGCCCCGATCCTCAATCTCGGAGAAAGCAAGCGCGCGCGCAGCGACGGCTTTTATGTCGCTCCGCAAGCCCCGGTGACGACCGATGCCGTCGTCACGACGGCCGCTCAATCTAACAGTTCTGTCAAAGTAACGTCCGTCTCCCAAGTGTTTTCCAAAGCCGGCGGCGACAAGCTCGGTAAATTGACAACAGTTTATGACATTGCGCCTAACGCGCAAATCTCCGTCGCCTGGACGCTGGATTGGACCGCGCCTGAAGCCCAGCTCTGGGAAGCGGGCCTGAGCATTCCTGTTGCTCCCGCCATGTCCCAGATGCGCTGGAGCCATGAGGCGTACTTCACCGACTATCCCAAAGGAACGCTCGGGGAGCCCATTGGCGAAAGCCGCGCCGGCGACAAACGCTTCGCCGCATCCAAGCGCGGCCTGCACTGGCTGACTCTGATGGGAGCCAACGGTGCGGGCGTCGCCCTGCTGCACGCCGACACGCCGCTGGTCGGACGCGCGCTATCGTCCAAAAGCGGCGTGACGCTGCTGGCGAGCCGCGAAATCGCGGTGACCGGTCCGGACGACCTGAGCCGATCCTGGGAGAAGAACCATGAGATCGCGGCGAAGCCTGGAGCGCCGCTGACGGGCGCGTTTGTGCTGCGGGCGGTGGGGGAGTAAGACCTGTTCCCGGCTTCGAGACCTATTCCCCCATCGAGCTAAAGCTCGATTTCCCCTTTTCCCAGCAAGGGCCTTCGGGCGGGAAAATGGGAAAACGCTCTAAAGCGCGGGGGAATAGGTCCCTACTCCGCCGCCAACTCCACCACCACACTCTCATGTGTCTTCGACACTGGCAGCTCCAGCCCCGTCTTCATGAGCGTCGCGCCGTCTACCGTCTGCCCGTCCTGCGTGAGCTTGGACGTTGTCCCAGCGCGCAGGTTACGCTCGTGGATTGTGTAGCGGGCCAGAGGGTTCAGGCCCTGGAGCGCGACCGTGGGCGCGTCGCCGTCCTTCATTTGGTAGGCGAAGAGGACGGAGCGCTTTTGATCGTCGCTGACGTACATCAGCGTCGAGCGCGTTCCCTCCAACGGAGATTGCAGGCGGTAGAGGTCGCCGAACTGCACGATGTCACGAATCGAGTCGTAGGTCGCGATCGCGGAGGCGGCGAATGTGCGGTCTTCGGCCGAGAGTTTTTCCACATCGACATCCATGCCAAGGCGACCGCTCATCGCGACGTCGAAGGCGAACTTCAGGCCCGCCGTGCCGGCGGTCGTCACGTGGCAGGCCTGCGCGATGGCCGGGTAGAGCTGTGAGTAGCCCCACTGGATGATCACGCGGTTATCCGGGTTGGTGTTGTCGCTGGGCCAGAACTCATGGGCGAAGCGCAGGGCGCCGTAGTCGGCGCGGCCGCCGCCGGAGGAGCACTGCATCAGCTCGACATTGGGGTGCCGGGCTTCCAGGCGGGCGAAGATATCGTAGAGCGAGCGGACATACTCGATCCACAGATGCGACTGCTCGTTGGCCGGCAGGTACGGCGAGCCGGGCTGCGAGACGCCTCTGTTACAGTCCCATTTCACGTAGGAGACGCCGGGATTCTTTGTGAGAAGATCGTCCACCATATGGAATGCGAACTCGCGCACGGCGGGCCGGGTCAGGTCCAGGGTGAGCTGGTTGCGCTCGAACTTCAGATCGCGCTTGGGCTGGCGAATGACCCAGTCCGGGTGCTTTTCGAACAGTTCGCTCTTGGGGTTCACCATCTCGGGTTCGACCCAGATGCCGAAACGCAGACCGCGCGCTTTCGCCTGATCGGCGAGATACGTAATTCCGTGCGGCATCTTGCTCTGAGTGACATCCCAGTCGCCCAGGCCCTGCGTGTCGTCCTTGCGGGGATACTTGTTGCCAAACCAGCCGTCGTCTAAAAGAAACAGGTCCATGCCGAGCGACTTGGCGCCGTCGAACAGCGACACGATCTTCTTCTCGTCGAAGTCGAAAAAGGTCGCCTCCCAGTTGTTCAGCAGGGTGGGGCGGACCTTGTCGCCGTCGCGCATGCCGTAGGCGCGCGCCCAGCGGTGGAAGTTGCGGCTGAGCTGTCCCTTGCCCGAACCACTCCAGCCCCAGATCATCGACGGCTTCACAAACGGCGTGTTCGGCTTCAGGTGATACTCGGACGCGTAGGGGTTCATGCCGCAGAGCGCGCGCAGTCTGTTATGCGGATCGATATCGAAGGCAAACTGGAAGCTGCCCGACCACGCTAGCGCGCCGCCGATCACTTCGCCCGTGTCTTCCTTCGAAGGGCCACCGGACGAGAGAATAAACGACGGGTTGCGCAGAAGCTCCGTGCGCATGCCGACCTTACTGTCCAGCACCTTGACGCCGTAGTCCAGCTTGGTCTCCGAGATGTTCATCTCGTTTGCCCAGTCGCCGTGAAATTGCGTCAGCCAGTAATCGCCCGGCGCGAACACGGGGCTGGCCGAGGCGAAGTTATACAGCGTGACGGGCTTGGACTCTTCGTGCCGGATCTCGGTCCATGTCTCAATGATGTCTTCCTTGCGATAGGCCTTGTAGAAGAGGGTCACAAAGAGGGGGTATTCGGGATCTTTGAGTTCGATCTGCGTCTGTGTGACATTTGTATCAATGACCTTGACGGAAGAACTTACGAACTGCAGATCCGTGGAAGTGTTGCCGTCGGAATGCGTGACGCGCAGCGCCGGTTCCTGGACATGGCCGTCGCCCGCCGGCGGGTAATATTCCATCACGGCCGCATCGCCGCTGGTGGCTGCGGAGTCGCCGTAGCGCACCTGTGAGAGCTTTTTGTCTTCGCCTGGCAGCAGCACCAGCGCCGTGTGCGCGGTGGAGATCCAGATCTGCCTTGGGTCATGCGTCATCGTCGGGGTTCCTGTCTTCATTTCAAATTGTGCATCCGCCCAGTCTCCATGGTCGTACCCATTTCCATCGCCGCCGTCCAAAACTTCGAGGACAACCGTGTTGACGCCCGTCAGATCGACATTGACTTCCTTCGCCGGATCGCCAAACTTCATGACGCCGCTCTTCCAGCGGACGGCGCCGTCCGCTGTCACGCGAAACACGACCGAACCACGTCCCGCGCCCACTTCATCATCCAAGCCGACGCTGGCGTGAAACCGGTTGCATTGTCCGTTTAAACGAAACGCCGCCAGGCTACTGGCATGCGTTCCCACGCCGTGTGGGTAGGTCTTGCCGGCGATTGTCAGCGGCGTTCCCTGGATCGATTTGTTGTGAAGGGCTGTTCCCCAGCCGGAGGTCATCTGTGCGAGGTCCAGGTCTTCCATGTAAACGGAGCCGCCCGCTCCGTCGCCCGCCCCTTGCGCCCGCGCTCCCAAACTCGGCGCGCAGACGATGGCTGCCCCGAGCAGGACGGCGCCGGCGAGGCGTCGCTTCCATAATTTCAAAGCATATTTCTCCCTTGATCGTTACTGGCCGGCGATGGGCGGCGCATATAGATTATGGCGCCTAAAAATCGTTTGTGCGCCGACTCAGGTACAATCTTCTATTAGCGCTGCGCATTTTCACGATTTTTAATGGTGCGCGGAAGAATTTCGACTGGCATTTTTCGCAAAATGTGTGGAATACTCAAGAAGAAATTGAGTAAAAGTCGGCCTCATCGGCTTACCACAGTCCGGGAAGACAGCATGGTTTTACGCGCTGACGCGCGTTCCCGCGCCTGAGGGCGGCCTCAAATCCTCTTCAAGGAATATCAGTCCTCACCGAGGAACTGTTTGGACAGCCGCCAATCAGTCCAAATTCTTTCCACGTGAGGCGTCTTAAGTTACTATGTCGAAACGATCGGATCCCAATTCTGGCGGTGGTGAACGGCGTCTCCTGATCGGGCTGACCGTTGTCACAAATGTCGCTCTCTTTGCCGTCACCGGGATTTTGATTGCCGCCCTGATCCCCGCGCCGGAGAACGGCGCGCTGGACAGGGATCTGCATTTCCTGCTGATCATCATCGGGGTCGCCGCGCTGGCGGCGGTCCTGACCGCTCCTGCGCTGCTGAACGCCCTGGTGCGAATTCAGCAGCGGTTCGCCCGTCAGAACGCAAGGTTTCGCAGCCTCCACGGCATGGACACGTCCATTATGGGGGAGGACGATCCGGACAGCGTTCTGCAAGTTGCCGTACGTCAGGCCACCACGGCTCTGGACAGCGAATATGGCGCCGCCTGGCTCTTCAGCCGCGAGGAAGCATACACCCCCATTGCCCAGGCGTTTTACGGACTGCCGGCGGGACTGCATTCCCTGGTGCGCGAATGGCTTTTCGAGAGCAGCCGCGAAGGCGGGCGCCGCCTCAATGCACCCCAGCGTTTTCACTCCCTGAACCGAAAATGGGAAACCGATTCCGCGGCGGCGGCCCTGCGCCTGGAAAATGTTCTCACCGCTCCGATTGTCAATGAAGGCGTGATGCTGGGCGTCATTATGGTCGCCAACCGCGGCGAGCTTGTTGGGGAAGGTCCGGCGTTCACGGACGAGGACGAAGAGCTCCTGATGTCGCTGGCGAGCACCGTGGGCGTCGCCGTGGATAAGGCGCGCGGCTTGGAAGAGGCGCGTCGTCAGGGGGAGATGCTTCGGACCCTGATTGGCCGGACCGGGGAAGCCATCGCCGCGTCGTCGGACTCAACCCGGCTGATGCAGCTTTTTGCCGATGAAGCCGCCGGCATCCTCGGCTGTACCCGCGTGGCGATCTACGAATTTGACGATGGCCTGGATCAGTTCCTGCCCCTGGCGATCCACGATTCGCAGACCCTGACGAAACCGATGCGCGATTCGTTCTACCATCAGACGCTTCCGATGGATTCGATCCTGCCGCCTTCGGAGGATGAAGAACAGCCGCAGCGGCATTATGTCGCCGATGTCCGCCAGGCGCTGGGGCTAGGCGACAGTCCATGCGAGTTCCTTGGTCTGCCCGGGTTCCTCTTTGTCCTGCGTTCGCGCGATCGCAGTCCGATCGGTATCCTGTGCCTGCTGGACTCCGCGCCCCGTCCGCAGTCCCCCGAGTTTCACGCCTTTGCGCGCGCCCTGTCCTCACAGGCGGCGGTCGCGCTGGAAAACGCGCGTCTCGCCAAACGCACCCACGCCCTATTGGCGCAGGCGGAAGCA
>JAOQAA010000095.1 GCA_025963815.1 Capsulimonas sp. | reverse complement strand
CTTTAGCCGGGGCGGGAGAGGGACCGAGGGTGAGGGTTACTCCCGCCCATGCTCCCACTCCGCTGATCGTGGCGACTGCTGGGCGCGCCATTCGTCGGAAAGCGCCACGATACCGAGCTGGCGGCTGATTTGTCGCGCCGCCAGCCCCACAATACCGGTGTAAGTGGGGTAGGCGAGTTCTAACTCAGCAATCTGCTCCACGCGGGTTTCGGACGCCATCGCCGCCGCGACTAACTGCACGATCTCGACGGCCTGCTCTCCGACCACATGGGCGCCGAGCACGTGTCTAGTATCTCGATGCACGATCAGTTTGAAGAAGCCTTCGGTGTGACTGTCGACGACGGCTCGGTCCAACTCCGCGTAGGGGACGATGGCGACCACGCAGTCGTACTCTTCGCGGGCGCGCGCTTCGGTAACGCCGACGCTCGCATATTCGGGGTCGGTGAAACTGCCATGTGGAACGACCGCGTGCGGCGGCCGCTGATGGCGACCGAGGACGGCGTTCTCTGCTGCGGCGCGCGCCTCGTCGCCGGCGCTCTGCACCAGCATCATCCGACCGGTAATGTCGCCGGCGGCGTAGATATTTGGAGCCGTCGTGCGCAGAGACTCATCGACACGGATATACCCGCGGTCGGTTTTAATCCCCGCCGCAGCTAAATTCAGCGTCTCGATATTTCCCGGCCAGCCGGCGGCGACCACCACAGTCTCCACATCTAGCGTACGCGTTTCATTCAAAACGGAATATCCAAGGCGCAGTCCTGTTTCGTCTTTGAAGAGGCTTTCGACCTTGGCGCTTGTCACGATCTCGATGCCGCGGTCGGTGAACGCGCGCGTCATGGCGGCGGATGTGTGTATATCTTCTCCCGCGACGACACGGTCGGCAAAATCGAGCAAGGTGACTTTTGAGCCGAAGGTGGAGAAGATCGAGGCGAGCTGGCAGCCAGTGGCGGCCGCGCCGACGATCGCCATGGACTTCGGCAACGCGCGCAGGGACCAAAGATCGCTGTGCGTCAGCGCATGCTCGCCTCCGGGAACCGGGAGCCGGCGCGCATGGCCTCCGACGCAGAGAATAAACGCTTTTCCCTGAAACGTGACGCCGCTGGGCAGCGACACGGTTTCGGAGTCCATAAACTTCGCCTCGCCTGCATTGTCATGAACGGTCACGCCTGCGGATTCCAGATGCGCGACGATCTGCTTTTTGTCGTGAATCCGGCCGATCATTTCCTGGACCCGTTCCATAATCCGCGCGATATCGACAGTTGGACGCGCGCCGCTTAGCCCGTAGGCGTCGAACTGCTCGGCGTCGCGTACGAGGCGCGCGGTCTTGGCGAGAACACGGGTGGGAATACACCCATCATTGGTGCACACGCCGCCCATATCGCCCCGTTCCAGCAGCAATACCGAGGCGCCCAGCTCGCGCGCCCGCAAGGCCGCCGTTGTTCCCGCCGGCCCGCCACCAAGCACGATCACGTCGTAAATCACCATCTTCATCTTCCGATCTAGGGATTGTTTTGAGCCGGGCGGTTATTTCAAATTCGGCAGACGCCAATCGATTTCCGCCCGGCCGTTTGCGCGCAGCGTATCGTTGATCTTCGAAAAGGGTTGGCTTCCGAAGAATCCGCTGCGCGCCGAGAGTGGCGAGGGGTGTGCGGATTGGATGATCGTGTGCTTACTCGTATCGATCAGTGGGGCTTTCTTCTGGGCGTAGGCGCCCCAAAGAACGAACACGACCGGCGTTTCTTTGGCGCTGACCGTCTGGATAACAGCGTCGGTGAATGTTTCCCAGCCCTTGTTCTTGTGCGAGTTTGCTTCGTGGGCGCGAACCGTCAGGACTGCGTTGAGCAGTAAGACGCCCTGCTTGGCCCAGGGAACGAGATAGCCGTTGTCGGGAATGGGGATGTCCAGTTCAGACTTTAATTCCTTGAAAATGTTGACCAGGGATGGCGGAGGTTTAATGCCGGGACGGACGGAGAAACAAAGCCCGTGCGCTTGTCCGTCGTCGTGGTAAGGGTCCTGGCCTAGGATCATCACCCTGACATCGTCGAGCGGCGTCAGGTTGAGGGCCGAGAAGACTTCGGACTCCGGCGGGAATACGGAGTGCGCGGCGCGTTCGGCGTCCACGAACTCCGTGAGCTTGTGGAAGTACGGTTTTTCAAATTCTCCGGCAAGGCTTTCGCGCCAGGATTCCGGCAATGTGAGATCCATGTATGAAGGCTTTCTCGTCTGGTTCGAAATGCTATTTCAAGTGGGAGGGGAGTGGAACTGTCGGGAACATCTCGCTTATCTGCTTGAACTGCTGCAGAACCTGCGTGGTGATCCGGCCCTCCACCCATGGGTTCTTTTTGCTTTCTTTGTGCTCGTCCTCCCGCTCCAGCCAATGCGCTTGATAGATATGCAGGCCCTTGGACTGAGCGTGATGAACCGTGCCCAGCGAGACCTTATTCAGCGCATCGGAAAGCTCGTTGAATGTGAAAGCGGACATCAGAGCATTCCTGTTTTCACGCCGGAACAGCACGGGCAGGCCGGGCATCAGCGTCGCCGAGAACTCCTCGGCAGTGTGCATCGTCTTCGGCCGGGCGAAATCGAACAGCCAGACCGCGCAGCCGCAGCGAATGCGTATCTGGGAAATCTGCTGAAGACAGCGCAGCATTTCTTCCGTATTCAAAATTTGGTTCAGGCTAAAAACGCCCGTGATCATGTCGATGCGGGATGGAATCCGTTCGCTGAAGGTTCCAAAGTCGCAGTGGTTGATGCTGACGCGGTCGGTCAGCACGCGCTCCTCCACGATCTGCTGACCGAGCTCCACCAGCCGTTCGGAGGGGTC
>JAOQAA010000082.1 GCA_025963815.1 Capsulimonas sp. | reverse complement strand
CGCACGGCTATCACAATCTGATTATCTCCCTGAAGGCGTCGCGTGTTCCGATTATGCTCGCCGCCAATCGATTGATGGCGCGACGCATGGAAGAACTGGGCATGGATTATCCCCTGCATCTGGGCGTCACCGAAGCCGGCGACGGCGAGTATGCGCGCGTCAAGAGCACGGCGGGCATCGGGACGATGCTGGCCGAAGGCATCGGCGATACGATCCGCGTCAGCCTCAGTGAGGATCCGATCAACGAAATCCCCGTCTGCTACGATATTCTCCAAGCACTCGGACTGCGCAAGACCAAAGTCGAGTTCATCGCCTGCCCGTCTTGTGGCCGCACCAAGTTCGAACTGACCTCCGTGCTCCGCAAGGTCAAAGCGGCCACGCAGCATCTCGTCGGTCTGGATATTGCTGTGATGGGCTGCATCGTTAACGGCCCCGGTGAAATGGCCGACGCCGATTACGGCTATGTCGGCAAGGGCGGCGGCGTGATCACTCTCTACCGTGGACGAAACCCCGTCAAGAATGTCCCTCAGGAACAAGGCGTAGAAGCACTCGTCGAATTGATCAAATCCGACGGGCGCTGGATGGAGCCGGAAGGCGATACGCCCCCCGCTCCGTTCACACAAGAACTCGCCATGGCGTAACCGCCCTCCAGTTCTCCCCCTGACTGACCATAATACTAGGTGTATTGTCGTTTCAGCAGGGGGAATTTTCATGTCTTTTGGACTCAGTGGCCTTACTATTAGGGCAAAGCTGATCACATCATTCGCGATCGTGATCGCGCTTGGCGTCGCCGGCTATTTCCAAGCCGTCAGCGCCACTCGCGCTTATATGGACAGCGTCAGCACAACCGGCGCAGCAGCGCATCAGGCCATTTCCATCGCCAAGGACGCCTCACTGGCCAGTAATACGATGGCCCGTGAGACAATGGCCTATGTGTATACACAGAAACAAGGGCATTGGGACGCCAAGTATGCGGCGGATGACGCCGCCGGCAAAGCGTTTGAGACACTCAAAACCTCTCTGAAATCCATTCCCAACCACAACGATTTGCAGCAGCAATTGGACGAACTGGCTAAACAAGACGGCGAAGTTTGCAACATCCTCGAAAACAAAACGATGGACATGGCCAAGGCCGGCCATGCTCGTGAAGCCGAAGCGCTTTACCAGGACCAGTACGTCCCGGCGCGCGCCAAGCTTGAGGAAATGATCGGCGGTCTTGTGGCTAACCTGCAAATCCGAGCCGATCAGGCTGACGCCGGTATTGACGAAGGCGCGCGCCGCACACAGCGCGCGATTGCTGAGGGATGGGCGCTGCAAGGTCTGATCCTGTTGATTTCCGCAAGTATCGCGTTCTTCCTCGCCCACACGATTGCATCCCAGCTCAAAACGCTGCTTCGAGCAGCGCAGGGCCTGGCGCAGGGTGACGTTCAGCAGGAGCTTCCGCCAGCGAGCCGGACGGAAATCGGCATGGTTGTCGCGGCGTTCCACTCGCTGATGAACCACCAGAAAGAAATGGCGGCGGCCGCGAGCGCAATCGCCGACGGCGATCTGACCAATGTCGTTCACCCACAGTCGGACCGCGACGCTCTGGGAACTGCGTTCGCCCGTATGACGATTAGCCTACGGGAACTGATCGGTGGGATTGCCGGCAGCGCAAACGCCGTCGCGGCGACCAGCATTCGCCTCTCCACAACGTCGGAGGAAACCAGCCGGTCCGCGAGCGAGATCGCCCGGTCCACGCAAAGCATGGCGCAAACGGCCGCGCACTCCGCGCAGTGCAGCGATCTCGTCACAGATGGCGGCAAGCGCCAGTACGACGCCGCGTGCGTCGCCAGTGATTTGATGGTGCAGGCCGGTCAGGCGGTCGATCAGGCGGCTGGCAGCGCCCAGCAGATGGCGACCGCCGCGCAGCAGGCCGCCGCCATGGCGCGCAGCGGCGGAGACGCCGTCCATCAGACCATTTCCAGCATGGAGCGGATCCGGCAGCAGGTCGGCGCGTCCGCAAGTAAAGTAGAAGAACTCGGCCGTAAGAGCGAACAGATCGGCGAGATTGTCAAGACGATCGGCCAGATCTCGGAACAGACGAACCTGCTGGCGCTCAACGCCGCGATCGAAGCCGCCCGCGCCGGCGAACATGGCCGCGGCTTCGCGGTCGTTGCCGACGAAGTCCGCAAGCTCTCCGAGCGCGCCGCCAGCGCAACGCGTGACATCGGAATGCTGATCGGCGGCATCCAGTCCGAGGTCGCCGGAGCCGTATTGGCGATGCAGGAAAGCACCGAGGAAGTGACCGCCGGAGCCGCGCAAAGCGCCGAAGCCGGCGTCGCCCTATCGCAAATCGTCCAGGCCGCACAATCCGTTGCGTTTGAAGTCGACAGCCTCACCGCAACCGTCGAAGAGATGGCCGCCTCCGTGCAGGAAGTGCTCAAGACAGTGGAAACCGTGCGTCAAGTGACGCAGGAAAGCCAGAGCGCGATCGACGACATCACAGGCGCCACGGCGGAGTTTACCACGAGCGCGCAGGGCGTATCCGACATGATCGAGCAGCAGACCGCAAGCGTGCACCAGGTCAGCATGGCGGCGACAGAGCTGAACGCCATGGCGGACACCCTTCAGGGAATGGTCGGCCGGTTCCGCATGAACGCCCCCGCCACACACGCGCCCCAGCATCTCAAGCGCGCGGCGTAGGATGCCCTCCACTCGGAACCCTTGATAGACATCCCTTGTTATGGATCTTGAGAAGATCCATAACAAGGAGCAACGACCATACGCATCGCAAGCCGTTTCGCCGTCGCCGTGCATATTCTTTCCCTCCTGGGGATGAATGGGCAGGATGAGAACACCTCGGAATGGATGGCCGGAAGCATCGGCGTCAATGCCGTCGTGGTCCGCAACGTGACGGGGCTGCTGCGCCGCGCCGGTCTGGTGCTCACGCAGCAAGGCGTACCGGGCGCGCGTCTGGCGCGCCCCCTCCCCGACATTACCCTGCTGGATGTCTATCGCGCCGTCGAAGACTCACTCGATCTCTTCACCATCCACCCTCGTCCCAACCCCGAATGCTCCGTGGGAGCAAACATCCAGGTCTCGCTGGAAGGCGTTTTCGGCGAAGCGCAGCAGGCGATGGAGCATCGGCTTTCCCAAACCACCATGGCGGAAATCGTGCGCCAGCTACAGGCCGCCGCCACATGCTGAATTGGCTTAACCGACGCGCTGCAAAATCAGCGCGTTTTTCCGGAACCAACTTGTAACATAATATGTTACAAGCCATGGAAACGAAAATACAATCGGACCGCGAAAGGATACGACAATGAAGATCGCACTTTTTGGAGCCACGGGAATGATCGGCGGACGCATCTTGCGCGAAGCGCTCAATCGAGGTCATCAGGTCACGGCCATCGTCCGCGATCCGGCCAAGCTTACCGAGCAGCATGCGCACCTGACAGTCATCACCGGTGACATTCTCAATTCCGACAGCATCGCGGGAACAGTGAAGGGCGCCAACGCGGTCGTCAGCGCCTACGGCCCGAGCGGCGCCGCCGACAGGACCATTGTGGACGCCGCCCGGTCGCTCATCACCGGCCTGACCAAAGCCGGCGTCAAGCGCCTTCTCACGGTCGGCGGCGCGGGCAGCCTGGAAGTGGCGCCCGGCCTGCAAGTGATCGACACTCCCGATTTCCCCGAGGCCTACAAATCCAACGCCGGCGCACAGCGCGATGCCCTGGGTGTCTACAAGTCGGAAGCGAACGCTCTGGATTGGACCTATCTAAGTCCCGCCGGTATGATCGCGCCGGGCGAGCGGACTAACACCTTCCGATTGGGCGGCGATCAGTTAGTCGTGGACGCCAGCGGCCAAAGCCGCATCTCCGCCGAAGACTACGCAGTCGCGGTGATCGACGAACTCGAATCGCCCAAGCACGTGCAGCAGCGGTTTACGCTCGGGTATTAATCAAGTCACTCTCAATTTAGGATTCGGCCCCCAACCCCCAATCCTGGGGGAGGAATTTATCGCAAGCGTTTATTGTTTCTTTCCCAAGAACTGAACGTTAAGAGCGACTGACTCACGCCAGCCTCTTCCCCCAGGATTGGGGGTTGGGGGCCGAATCTCTCAGGAAATCACCATGCAATTCGACCTCACCGGAGCCGACTCCGCGAACGCCTATCGCCTGCTCACCAGCACGGTCGTCCCGCGCCCCATTGCGCTGGTGACGTCCATCGACACAAACGGCAGCATCAATGCCGCGCCGTTTAGCTTCTTCAATATGGTCGGCAGCAGCCCGCCCGTGATTGCGCTGGGCGTGGCGAACCGTGGGGCAGGCATCGCGAAGGAAACCCGCGCGAACATCGAGCGTGAGGGCGAGTTCGTGGTGAACCTGGTGGATGAGGCGCTGGCGGAGGCGATGAACATTTGCGCCATCGACTTCCCCGACGGCGTGAGCGAGCTTCCGCAGGCGGGACTGACGGCGTCGGCGTCCATCACGATCCGAACGCCGCGCATCGCTGAGGCTCCCGTTAGTCTGGAGTGCCGTATTCATAGCATCTTTCCCATCGGCGATAATCGCATTGTGCTGGCCGAAGTAGTCCATCTATACATTCGCAATGAGTTCGTCGATCTGGAGCGCATGCATGTCCGCACGGAGAACTTAAAGCTCATCGGACGCATGCACGGCGGCGGATGGTACGCGCGCACCACGGACCTGTTCGACATGCCGCGCATCCCCTACAACGACTGGCTCTCGGAGCAGCAATAATCGGCCTCGCATTCTATCTCCAACGAAAGCAGAACCATGAAAATCATCGCTCATTTCTCCGCGCTTGTCTGCGCCCTCAGCCTGCTGACGACCGCGCCCGCACATGCCGCGCCCAAATCCAGCCCAGCCGCGAACAAAGCGCTGGTCGTGAAGTTCTACAACGAGTTTTTCAACGCGCACCACATCGACGCCGCGCTCAAATATCTGACGCCGGATTACAAGCAGCACAACCCCGGCGTCCCCACCGGCCGAGCGGCGATCATCTCGTTCTTCGGGCCCCATTTCAAACAAAACCCACAGTCACACGCCACGATCACGCAGGCGCTTGCCGACGGCGATCTGGTGGCGCTGCACGTGCACTCACAGCAGAATCCCAAAGATCGGGGGCTTGCGATCGTGGATATCTTTCGGGTAAAGAACGGGAAGATCGTCGAACACTGGGATGTCGTACAGCCGGTTCCTGAGAAGACGGCCAACACCAATACGATGTTCTGAGAAGCGGCCGCCAAGCCAGCTTGACTGACACACCAAGGATGAGACATACTTTGCAGAGACAATTACCCCAAGCAATTCGGACGGCGCGCTTTTCGGCCTGGATGGCCGCTGTGACCCTAGCCGCGCTAAGCGCTGGCTGCGGAGGCGGCGACAGCAATTCCGCTTCGACGCCAGTGACCATCACCACAAATTTCGCCACGGACTCCAGCGGCTGGATAGGCGGCAAAGCCGATTACTCGGACGCCACGACGCCCGTGGATGTTATTACCGCCCCAAGCGTCCTTCCAGCGCCGCTCACCGGCAGTGGATATCGCCTTTCCGGCACAAACAAAAGCGATGACTTGTTCATCTATACCAAGAAATATTTCACCGGGCTGAGGCCGGGGGCGCGCTATCGTGTTGCATTCCAGGTGAAGCTCGCCACGAGCGCCCCGTCGGGCTGCACCGGCGTCGGCGGCGCCCCAGGGGAGTCGGTCTATGTGCACGCCGGGGCAACCGCGCAAGAGCCAAAAACCGTGAAAGATATGAGCGGCAATAACGTCGTCAATCTTGACCGAGGCAACCAGGGTACGGGCGGCTCACAGTCACTGATGCTTGGGAATATTGCGAACACCAATACCAACTGCTCGGCGCCGGTATTTGAATCCAAAACATTGGCGCCGACGGCGACGCTCACCACCCAGGCCGACCCTCTGGGCGGAATCTGGCTGCATACGGGAATTGATTCGGGATTCGAGACTTATAGCGGCGTCTATCTGCAATCATTCCGCGCGATATTCACGCCGGCCGACTAAGAGGCCAGGCCGGCGTAAACCCGTTCGACCGCCGCCGTCTGAACGTGGATGTCGTAATGATGTTTCACCAGCTCATATCCCGCCCCGGCCAGCCGCGTGCGCAGGCCGGGATCGGCGGCGAGACGGCGCAGCGCCGCCGTCAGCGCCGCCGGATCTTCGGCGGGAACAAGCAGCGCAGTCTCCCCATCCGTCAGCATCGCC
>JAOQAA010000061.1 GCA_025963815.1 Capsulimonas sp. | reverse complement strand
GGGGGCGGTGATCACGGTCACCCTCGCCGTGACGCCGACGCTCGGGCAGGGCTCAATGACCGCGCGCTGGCGCCGCCTGGAAAACGGCGCGCTGGGTGTTTACGCGCAGACGGCGGCGGAAATTTACGAGCGCGACGGCGTTGATGCGCTCGACGCCTATCTGGTCCGCGTGAACGGGATCGCGAGTATCCACGCCTATTTATTTGACCGATCTGGGGAAGTCTCGCTTCTGGCGGCGCCGGCCCATGCGTCCGAACTCGCACGTAAAGGCGGCAGCTCCGGGGAGATCAAATTTCAGCTGCGTCCGGCGGCGATGTGGACAGTGCGCCAGGTAGCGGGGCCATCCGGTCACGAATATCTTCTCGTCAGTGAGATCAGCAATCTGCTGCCGGCGTTTTCGGTGTCGGCCACGCGCGTGCTTTCGGTCTGCGCGGTCGCCGCCCTGATCTGTTTCTGGTTGGCGCGCCATGTTTCCCGGCCGATTGTCCAGATGCGCGCGGCGGCGCTTCGCATTTCCGAAGGGCATTTTTCCACGCGGGTCGGGAAATCCGTGGGGCGTCGCCGGGACGAGATCGGGGACTTAGGGCGCGACTTCGACCAGATGGCGGGCCGCCTGGAGACCCTGGTCGCCGCGCAGCAGCGATTATTGGCCGACATTTCCCATGAGCTGCGTTCGCCCTTGACACGACTGAACGTCGCGCTCGCCCTCGCGCGCCGCGCTTCGGGCGACCCCGCGCAGCCGGCGCTGGACCGGATCGAACGCGAGGCGGAGCGGCTAAACACTCTGATCGGCCAGCTTTCCATGCTGTCCCTGATGGAGAGCGGAATGATCGTGCGCCGCCGCGACCCTGTCGCTCTTGGGGATCTCGTGCGTGAAGTGGTTGATGACGCTGACTTCGAAGCGCGCTCCGTCCACTCCACGGTGCGTCTCGACGCGCCTCCAGACACATCGGACGCCTTCACTCTGACCGGCGACGCGGAGCTTCTGCGTAGCGCCATCGAAAACGTCATTCGAAACGCCGTCCGTTATACCCCCGAGAACGGCCAGGTTTCCGTCACGCTGACGCGTTCCCAAACGACCCCGCCCGAAGCCGTCATTCATGTGCGCGACCACGGCCCCGGCATCCCCGAACCCCTGCTGAAAGAAGTCTTCCAGCCGTTCTACCGCGTCGACCCATCCCGCGACCGCCAAAGCGGCGGCGTCGGCCTCGGCCTTGCGATCACCGAACACGCCGTCCATCTGCACGGCGGCCGCGTCGAAGCCGCGAATGCTCCGGGTGGCGGGCTGGAGGTCGCGATTTATCTGCTGCTGGTTGCTAGTTGAGAGTAACTTTCTTCCTTTGGTTTTCGGCCCCTCCATCCCCACAGTATTAGGATGGCCCCTCCGCCCCAATTCTGGGGGACCAGAAAATGCCTCACTCCGAAATCTGGTCCCCCAGAATTGGGGCGGAGGGGCCTAAAGCCCGTCGGTCACTTTACTGCATTGTCTCCACTTCGGCGAGCGCCTTCTTCTGCACGCTTTCCGGCAGCGGCGCGTAGACGAGCGGGGCGGCGTCCTTTTGGCCGTCGCTGAGCGCCCATTGCAGGAACTTCTTCACGTCCGGCTTTGCGTCCTTGTAGACGAGGATAAAGGTGAAGCCGGTGATCGGGTAACCCTTCGGGTCGGAGGTGTTGGTGATGACGGTCCGGAAGTCTTCGGGAATCGTCGCTCCCGCAGCGGCCGCCGTGGTGGATTCAACCGTGGGGGTGATAAACGCGCCCTTGGCGTTCTGCACATCGGCGAAGGCGATCTTGTTCTGGAGCGCGTACGCCAGCTCGATGTAGCCGATGGCGCCTTCGGTCTGCTGGACGAGCGCGCCGACTCCTGCGCTTCCCTTGCCCGCAAGTCCGCTCGGCCATGTCACGGATTTGCCCGCGCCGGGGCCGGCCTTCCAGGTCGGGCTGACCTGGCTGAGATAGGTCGTGAAGATATTGGTGGTGCCCGAGCCGTCCGCGCGGTGCGTGGGGGCGATCGCCAGATCGGGAAAGGTTTTGCCGGGGTTGAGCGCCGTGATGCGCGCGTCGTTCCATTTGGCGATCTTGCCGAGGAAGATATCCGCGATGACGTCTCCCGTCAGGTGAATGCCGGTGGTGATTCCGGGGACATTATAGGCGACGGCGACCGCACCGGCGACAGTCGGGACATGCAGGATGCCCGGCGCCTTCGCCATTTCCTCATCGTTCATCGGCGCGTCGGATGCTCCGAAGTCCACGGACTTCGCCGTGATCCCCTTGATGCCGCCGCCCGAGCCGATCGCCTGATAGTTGACCTGCACGCCGTTCTTGGATTGATACTCCTGGAACCACTTCTGGTACAGCGGCGCTGGGAACGTCGCGCCCGCTCCGTTCAGAGCCGTCGCGGAAGGCGTGCTGGCGGTCTGTGCGCCCGGTTCGCTCTTCTGACCGCTGTCGCCGCATCCCGCGCTCACCAGTCCGAAGGCGATTGCGGCTGCCGGAACCGCCCAAATTGTTTTCTTATTTCGTAGTATTGTATTGTTCAACTTATATTTTCTCCCGATGAAAGAAGCGACGTCTCGCCGCTCATTCACATCATACCCGTACGGAGCGCAAATCCATAAGCATAATGGGTTTGAACCCAAGAAATAAGTTATGTTCTAAAATTGGAATATTGTAAAAAAAGAAGTCTGCGGCAAAATGCCGCAGACCTGAAGCCAGTTGCAGTGCACCCCTCGCCGAACGCAATAAAATCCCTGTCATGACGTATGAAATGCGATTGTTGCGAAAGTAAACTTTCAGCAATGACAATCGGTTACATAAAACATGATTCCGGCTCATCACGGTTAGAGAACGAAACACGCGCTTCTATTATACATGGGAAGCGTCACTTTTCGCCATGTGTCTGGATCGGTCTTGAAAACGCCCGGTAGAATCAAAAAACAATAATTAAATCGCACAAATATATTACGTTTGCTTGGTGTTTTTGCGCATTCTTGCTGTATGATAGAGAGTGGGGCGTCAGCCGCCTGCTTGCTTGCTAACGATATCGGAGAAAGATCTTATGTGGCCATTTACTAAGAACAGCGCCCAAACGTTCGCGCCGACCGCCGCTGATGGACCGTGGGAAGTGAAAAAGTACAATGACGCGGGCGCCATGCTTGTTGTTCGAGTCAATATGGGGCTGAAAAAGAATGGCGGGCAGCTTGGATTTCACTACCACGTCGGTGTGGTCGTGCCTTTCCGCTCCCCGACTTCGAACGGACTGCCCAGCCGCCTGGAAACGATCGAACTAGACGCGATCGAGCACCTGCTGCGCGAGCGTTTCGAGGGTGGCGGCTCCGCCATGCTCGCCCTGGCGATCACGACGGCCGGTCGCCGCGAGTTCATCTTTTACGCCTCGCAGGACGAGCCCGCGAAAAAGATTTTCCCCTCGATCCAAAAAGAAATCGGGTCCCACCAGATCCAGATCCTGACCTGTCCGGACAAAGCCTGGGAAATCTATCGCCGCTTCGCCGTTTAATACGACTTACGGAGCGACTGGAAGCACTGAGCCAGTCGCTCCTCAATCTCTCGCACAAGCCCCAAATCGCCGATGTCTCGGTCAATGTGATTGTAAACGCCGTCGCTCCCGACTTCCAGAACGAGCCATTCCCCCGATGGTCTGGCGATCAGATCTACACATCCAAACGAATCGAGCAGCCCCGTCGCTTTCAGAGCGAGCCGCGCCTGAGTTTGGGCTTCGATGGGAGCCAATCCGTACGAAACTTAGCGAGCCCCTCGTGCATGAGAAACCCAGGGGGATGCTGCTGTGTCTTCAGGAAACTTGCGCGCGAGCCACCCGAATGTTTCACTCCCACACCCGAATATCCGATACACCTCGGGTAACGACATCGGAATAAACTCCTGAACAACATAAGGACGCGGCCAATCCATCGGAATGGATGACGCCGATGCAATCATCCGATGTCCCGATCCGCCACATCCGATCGGCCACTTCAAGCACCAATCACATTGAACATTTTCACGAACGATGTCCATCACTTCGGCTGCGTCCTCGGCCAGTATGGTGGCGGGAGTTGCAACGCCATGCTCCTGAAATGCAGTCGCCAGCAAACGTTTGTCGGAAGCGAGTAAGAGAGAGGCGAGTGGAATAAAGCTTTGCGCGAATTCCGGCAGCCCCTCGTCCTCTAAGCTCAAGACGTAGTTGAATTCGCGTGGCTTGGTGATAATCTCCGCTCCAAGTATCCGTGAAAGCCTCTGTGCATGTTCTTCGAACGCCCAGGCGCCATCACCGGCGTTGAGTATTCCGAACGACCTTTCCATCGGTAACCGCAATTCTATCGCCCGCCAAATAGGTGGCTGATCAAAGACTTCGATTGCGCGTCGCGAGCACGCTTCCCTCTTTTCCTCCAAGATCCTATGCGCGCGTATCGGATTCGCGGGCGACAGGGAAGCCGATGTCGTCCAAGGTTTCGGCGAGTTTTACGCCGTTGGTTCGTTCGGCGTCAAAGCCGACGACGACTGACTTGCGCTCGATGTTGACATCCACTGTCTCCACGCCGGGAGATTGGCCGAGCGCCTTCTTGATACTGTTCGCGCAGCCGTCACATTCGATGTCGGGCGCAATAAATGTCATCTCCATGGTTGTTATTCCCTCTCCCTCTGAATACCGCCGTTATTTGAGAAACCGTTCCAGCGACACGCGCACTTCGTCCAAAAGTTCTGCTTGGGTCATCTGCTTGGCGCAGGCATGCTCGGTTTCCGTGCCGTGGCCCACGACGCAGCTTTCCAGATGGCTGGTAAGCATCGCCACACCGACGGCGTCGAGAGCGGAACGGATCGCGGCGACTTGAGTAAGGATATCGACGCAATACCGATCTTCCTCCACCATGCGCTGTACGCCGGCGACCTGTCCTGAGATACGCTTCAGACGGTTCTGAATCTTTTGACGCGCTTCTTGCTGCAATTTAGTGGTTCTCCAGAATCGGATTATACCCTGAGGGGGTATAAAGTTTCAACGCAAAAAAACTCCCTTATGATCTCTCGCAGAGATCGTAAGGGAGTTTTCGCCGTTATTGAGTTGTCGAGCAAATGGTTTTGATCGACAACGG
>JAOQAA010000057.1 GCA_025963815.1 Capsulimonas sp. | reverse complement strand
GACAGTCGGAGATCTAATTTATCGCGTTGGGAATGTTACTCATACAGAGTTATATGTCGATCCTCACTACGAAAAAAAATCTCTAATGATCCTTGGGCGTAATGAATCGGCTCCAGCAGGAGATTTGCTTCAGGCAGTCTCTTTTTGCTTGACGGCGACCTATCGAAAGGTCGGCCAAGCTTATGTTTTGACGGATGATTTGTACGGCGTTGGAGCGCGTCGTCAAATTTGGATCATGTTTGAGAGGCGCGCTCAAGCAATGCTAGAACAAGCTCTTGATGCGGCGGACGAAAAGCTTTATTCACAGTATCAGCCGACAAACTTGCCAATACTGGACTCATCGCTTGCCTGGACGTCAAACCAAAGTGAGCAAGCTGTCAAGACTCCTTCAGCTTTAGGACTTACACACCTCAAATTAACTCTCGCACAGCTTTCCACTCAACAACAGTCGGAAGCGCACCGCTTGGAGGATATCATGAAAAGAGGAAAGTCGCAAGGAATGGACTTAGCGCCGAATAGCGAAATATTACTTTCTAGTGATGTTTCTTTAGAACTTCTTTTACCTCATCTTGATGCTCCTGCGACAATTAGCTCTGGGGCGTCCGTTTTCTTTAATTGTGTGGTCCGTGCTTCTCAAGAAAAATCTCAGAATGACGATAAGACTTCGTCTCACCCGATGTTGCATCTGACTGTATCTGATGCATTGCATCAATTTCCAAAGCGAGCTGTAGCGCTTCGTCTTGATCGTAGAGATGATATCAAAAGCATCGTCATCGCCATAAAGAAACTAGATTTTAATCAGTTATGGGTGGACGTTTCTTCTGCTCCTCACGATTCCCAAGAAGAATTGCTTACAGAGGTAATTTCGGAAGGTACAGCCTCCGGTATTGCCGTATATCCGATTATAAATCTATTCCGCAACCAGGATTTTCCGTCGTCGTCGAGGGATTTAACAATTCTCGAGGCTGACTCTAAAAAGACATCGGCTCCGGATTTGCCGGCATGGGCAAATCCGGCTTCCGTTCAGCAAGATGTTAGCCGACAGATTCAACAATATGTGAAATGCGTGGGTTGCTCTGGGGTAGTGTGGACTAACACAGCTCCACCAGGATATCATGATATACCTGGGACTTCGATCGAGCCGATGACTGCTCTGGGTTATACGAAGGATATGCGGCTTGCATTCTTGCGGCGTTGGCATGCGGATCCCATCGATATCGATCCAACCTTTCCAATATCGAGTAGAGTGAATACATCCTTACCAAACTTCGACGATTTCTCTAACAATCTTTCAGGCAAGCTTGTGCAATGCCTTTCAGATTTTCGCGCACAGGTATTGCAAACATCGTTGGAAGAGACTTGGGAAGCAGTATATGGTGGGAACGAAAATCGGTCTCTGGAAGTGCTGATGGAGCAGCAAAGCGCACCGTTTGGCGGAGATTGGTATGGTGTGTGGAAAGGGCCGGAAGTTGCAAAACCCGATGAACTCTTGGCGGCGTCCGCAGCATCTAAAGAAGAGGCATTGATAAAAATCCAAGTTGGCGATGAAAGAGCACAACGTGCGTTGCCGATAACATTGCAAAGGTTAGCAGTACGGAAGAAATGGACAGGAATAGTGATTGACGCTGGCGATGCCGTGAGTACATTGAGATTTTTGTCAAACGCGAAAGATGACATCAAATGAGTGACGGGTTTTCTTACTAACTCTTAATTTGTTGTGGTTATTCTCAATTGTTAATAATTCCTTCGATTGCTGCTTTGGAAGATAAGGCGGTGCCCGCCGCCCAGGCGGCGGCAAACGCCGCTTCGCCCAGCGCGGATTTGGCGAGGGCTGTGTCGCCGGCGAGCTGCTCGGGATCGGCGGGGCTAAACGAAATTCCGAGGGTTGTTCTCAGACTTTCCGACGCGGAGAGCAGGCGAACTCCCGGTTCGAAATGACCTTCGGCGCAGGTCAGATGCCCGAGTTCCTTGACACACCAGGCCTGCACACGCCGGTCGTCGATCTCCAGGGACAATTTCATGGCTTGAGTCAATGCGGATCGCGAATCGGCGTAGCGATGGTCGATCAGATTGACCGTGCCGATGTTGAGCTGCGAGATCGCCATCCGATGGCGGTCGCCTAGCTTTTGGTGTTCCGATAATGCTTGATGCAGCAGATCGCGGGCCGCTTCCAGATCGCCGCGATAGCGCGCCACCAAGCCGAGGTTATTGAGAGCGGCGGCGGCTTTATTCTGGTTGCCCAGCATTCGGTGCAAACGCAGGCTTTCGGAGAGAGCGTCCCAGGCTTCGGACCAGCGCTCTCGCGCGAGCGCGATCCTGCCGAGACTGTGAACGGCGCTGGCGGTCATCGCCTCGTCGCCGGCGCCAAGCGCCAGGGAGCGCGCTTCCTCCAATAGCCGCACGGCCGGTTCGTAGTCCTCGTGCATCATAGCGATCTCCCCGAGCATCTCGAGGGAGGCCGCCATGCCGGATGCGTCTCCCAGCGCCCTCCAAGCAGTCAGCGCCTCGTTCGCATAAGACTCGGCCTGTGTGAGATCGGTCAGGCCGTGAAGCGCGTTTGCATACGCATGCAGCGCCCGCGCCCGCAGGCGCGGACTGTCTTCCGACGGATCGGTGTTGAGACTGAGCAGGAGCTCCAGGCGCTGCTGCGCTTCCCGGAGATAGCCGCGCATCTCCCAAAATTTGGAAAGCGCCACCGCCATGCGCAGGCCTTTCTTTCCCTCACGGCGTGCGATCAGCCAGTCCAGCGCGGCGCGCAGATTGTCGTGCTCCGCGTCCAGCCGCGCGAACCATGCTGTCTGATCCAGCGACGCCATTGACGGGCTCGCCTGCTCGGCGAGCGCCAGAAAGAACTCGGCGTGTCGCTTTTGAAGCGGCTCTTCCACAGCTAGTGTCCATTGCTCCACGGCAAATTCACGCAGTGTCTCCAGCATCCGGTAGCGCATCTCGCCGGCAGCTTCTTCCGCAGTCACGAGCGATCGCTCGTGCAGTTCCGTGATCGCTTCGAGGGTTGAGAGTGGCGACAGATCGGAGCTTTCCCGGCAGATCGCCGTCGCGGATTCCAAAGTCCATCCCCCTCGGAACACGGAGAGACGCACGAAGAACGCCTGGAGATCGGGGGAAAGGAGCAGGAAACTGTACTCTAGGGTCGCGCGCAGGGTGCGATGTCGGGCGGCGATGTCCGTGCGGCGGCTGACGAGCAGATCGAAGCGGCGGTTCAAATGCGCGACCATCTGCGTGGGGGTGAGCGTCTGCGCCCACGCCGCGCACAGCTCGATCGCCAGCGGCAGCCCGTCCAGCCGGGCGCAAAGCCGCGCGACATCGGCGGCGTTCTGCGGGGTCAGGGCGAACGAGGGGCGGACCGCCTGCGCCCGGTCGACGAATAATCGAACGCTGTCGATGCGCATTAACTGTTCTAGCGCCGCGCCCTGAGGCGCGAAGGACAGCTCTTCCGTTGGGGCGTCCAGCGGCGGGATGTCGATCTCGCGTTCGCCGTTCAGATTGAGGCGCTGGCGCGAGGTAATCAAAATGGTCAGTGACGGCGCCCGCTCCAGCAGGGAGCGTACGATGGGCGTCGCCTCGTCGATCAAGTGCTCGAGATTGTCCAACACCAGCAGGGAAGGCTGCGCCGCGAGCGCCGCCGCGACCCGCTCCAGCGGCGCGGCGTCGCCGCTGGGCGGCAGCATGAGGAGATCGGTGAGAACGCCGGGGATCAGCCGGGCGTCGCTGAGATCCGCGAGCGGCGTGAAGAAGACCGCGTCTTGGAAGTGGGGACGGAGGCGGGCGGCTGTCTCGATCGCCAGCCGCGTCTTGCCCGCGCCGCCCATTCCGGCGAGCGTCACCAGCCGCGCGCCTCCCGTTTCGATGAGGCCCTGCACCTGCGCGATTTCCAGTTCGCGTCCAAAAAAACGCGTCATTTGCATGGGGAGCGCAGAGCCGGCGCGCATGGGAGCGGAAGAAGCGCTGTTGGGGGAGCTGTTCTGGCGAATACGCGCCATCATCTCACGCGCGGCTGGGGAAGGCTCGTCTCCCAGTTCCTTTGCGAGCAGACGCTCCATCTCCCTGAACTGGCGCAATGCGGCGGCCGGCTGCCCGGAGGCGCCGAGCAGGCGTATCAAATTGCAGTGGAGCTCTTCCGCGATGGGATCGGCGGCCAGCGCACGCCGCGCATAGTCCAAAGCGCTTTCCCATTCATGGCGCTTCTCATGATGATCGATCAGGCGGCGCAGAACGGGAAGGTACAGGCCCAGCAGGCGCTCGCGCTCCGTGAGAACCCAGTCATCGTAGTATCCGGGAAGCAGGTCGCCGTGATAGAGCGCGGCGGCGTTCTGGAGCGCTTCAAGCCGAGCATCGTCCACGCTTGTGACGGCGTCGCCGGACTGCCCATTCCGGACGGCCTTCTCGAACTCCGCCACGTCCGTGGTGAAAGAAAGGGGATCGAGACCGACGGATTGCCGGTCCGAGAGGATCACACCGCCGCGCAATGTTCCCGAAGGCTCCAACTGGGTCCGCAGCCAGCCGACCGCCTGCGAAAGGCGATTGCGTCCGGCGTCGAGATCCGCATCTGGCCAGAGCAGATCGATCAGCGCCTCGCGCGTATGACGCTGAGTGGGGAAATAGGCCAGATAGGCCAGTAGAGAGGCAGTCTTTTGTGTTTGAAAGCGCTCTAAAACCAGGTCGCCGCTCCGGCTGCGCATCGCGCCGAGCAGTTCGAATTTCCAGTGAGCGCGAGGCGATTCCATACGGCATTCTACCATATGGCTCGCAAAGAAAATGTTCTGCCTCCCCTCTCCCGGAATGGGAGAGGGGAGTGGGGGTTACTTCACGGATGCGCTCTTCGGCTCTGCGGGGATGTCCACGCCGAGTTTGACGAGCGCCTTTTCGAGCACGTGATCGTTCTCATCGTAACCGACCGTCGTCGCGGCGACTTTTCCGTTCCTGTCGATGATGTATTGGGTGGGGATGCCGCTCACATTGTAGAGCTTGCTCGCGATGCTCTTCTCGCTGGCCCGGGCGGCGGGATCGAAGGCGGTGGGGAAGGAGTAGGTGCTCTTCTTATCGACTACCCACTTATCATACGCCTTTTTATCGTCCCACACGCAGACGCCCAGGACTGCGACATCCTTGTCTTTCACCGCTTGATAGACCTTTTCCAGATGCGGCATGGACATCTGGCAAGGAGCGCACCAAGTCGCCCAGAAGTCCAAGACGACGATCTTGCCTTTGAGGTCGGAGAGCTTGACAGGCGTTCCATCCGGCATGGTTGCAGTGAAATCGGGAGCCGGCGTTCCAGCGGCAAGAAGCTTCTCCTGTTCGCGACTCTTCATCGTAATCTTCGTGGCCCCAGCGGGCGGCGCCCATGCGAACTGCGTCACGGGGATCGGCTTGTTCAGTTTCCAGGCGGTAAAGTCTCGCTGTTCCGTGATGCTTGTCTTGCCGCCTTCTTTGATGTAGTAGCCCAAGCGAAACGGCAATCCGGTCTTACGATCGAACCACATCTTTTGGTAGAGGATCACTTTGTCTTCGCTGTCTTTTTGGGAGGGAAAGATATAGGTGAATGCGTTCAGCTTTCGTCCGTTCATGGTCTCGACGCTGGATGTGCGTTTGACGCCCGACATATTGGGCTCTTGGTTGGAGGTTAGGATCGCATCCACATCTGCCGTGTTATATATGGACGATTGGAATCCCTGACCTGCCTTGGGAATCTCATTGACCATAAAGTTATTTGTTTGGCCATTATACTCATGCGCCGCCTTGCCGTCTGTCACGAAGTAGGACGTACGCTTGAACGTGTCGCCGCCGGAATGGGCGAAAGCCATTTCGATATGGATCTTATTCGGCCGGATAATTCTTATCGTCATCTGCTGACGTGAAGGCTTCTGGCCGGGCGTCAGAAGGGTCTCCTGAACCTGAATGGTTTTGGCGTCGGCTAATGTGGCCGACGGCGCGGCGGACGCATACGGCGGCGAGCACATAGCGCCGAGAGCCATCAGGACGCCGATTGTCTGAGCCTTCCCAGTGGTCTTTATCATGATATTGCTGCTTCTTTCATGTTATACACAGGCTTCTGCGGCATACGATTGAGATCAGTATGCGCCCCTAACCTTAAAGGAGCCTTAAATCGGAATTTCTGCTTGGGGTTAATGAAAAAGCAACAGTGAGAGGCGATTGCGCCCAGCGTCGAGATCGGCATCCGGCCAGAGCAGATCGATCAGCGCCTCGCGCGTATGACATTGATTGGGGAAATAGGCGAGATAAACCGGCAGCACGGCGGTCTGTTGTGTTTGAAAGCGCTCCAGAACGAGGTCGCCGCTGCGGCCGCGCATCGCGCCAAGCAGTTCGAATTTCATTGTGCGTGCGGCGATTCCATATTGCATTCTACCTAATGGGAGGATTGCGGATGGAATCGCAGCGCGCCGTTCTACCTAC